>WGAL01000331.1 GCA_015494845.1 Melioribacteraceae bacterium | reverse complement strand
GAATTGGCTTCATACAAATGAACGGCAACCCCCGAAACAATTGTAACCGTTCCGGCAATTCCAAGCATTTTCCAATCGACTTTCTCGGTTTCCGTTTGCGGGACAGAAACAAATGGAGCAGAACTTAGATTTTCAGTTTGTAATTTCATTAAATTAAAATCGGTTAAAAGATGATTGCGACCGGAAACCAAAAGTGAATCTTGCGCAAAAAGCGAGGTGAAAATTATGAAATATGTAATAAGGATTTCTTTCAAGTTGCGAGTTTTCTTGTTTTTTAAGCATCAAAAAAATATAAATAATGTAGAGACGCCCAATTGGGCGTCTCTACAAGTTATTTCAACTTTTCAGCAAGGTAATTCATCAATTCAGATTTATGAATTCGCTCTTGAGCCATACTGTCGCGCTCACGAACCGTTACCGTTCCATCTTCAAGCGTTTGCGTATCGACGGTGATGCAATACGGCGTTCCGTTTTCGTCTTGACGGCGGTAGCGCCTTCCGATTGCGCCTTTGTCGTCGTAAAATACGCGGAAAAACGGTCGCAAATCTTTTTCGATTTCGCGCGCAATTTCCGGCATGCCGTCTTTATTGACAAGCGGGAAAATCGCCGCTTTAATAGGCGCAAGTTTCGGGTGAAAACGCAGAACCGTCCGTTTTTCGCCGTTTACTTCTTCCTCGTCGTAAGCGTTAATTAAGAATGCCATGAATCCGCGGCTGGCGCCTGCCGAAGTTTCTATAATGTAAGGAATGTATTTTTCTTTGGTTTGGTCGTCAAAGTATTTCATCGATTTGCCGGAATATTCTTCGTGCCGGCTTAAATCGAAATCGGTTCTGTTGTGAATTCCTTCGATTTCTCCCCAACCGAACGGAAACAGAAATTCAATATCGGTCGCTTCTTTTGCGTAGTGCGCGAGTTTATCTTGCGGGTGGTCGTGAAAACGCAAGTTATCCGGCGACATTCCCAAGTCGATATACCATTGCATACGGCGTTCTTTCCAAGCGTCGTAATGTTTTTTGTCTTCGCCAGGCTTTACGAAATATTGCATTTCCATTTGTTCGAATTCGCGCGTGCGGAAAAGGAAATTTTTCGTGTTAATTTCGTTGCGGAACGCTTTACCGATTTGCGCGATTCCGAAAGGCAACTTTTGCCGGCTTGCCGACTGAACGTTCAAGAAATTCACAAAAATTCCCTGCGCGGTTTCCGGACGCAAATAAACTACGTTGTCATTGCTTTCCACGGGACCGATAAAAGTTTTGAACATCAAGTTGAAACTTCGCGGTTCGGTAAATTGTCCTTTTGTTCCGCAATTCGGGCAATTCGTATGCGCGAGTAATTTTTCGGACAAGTTTTTATTTTCGAGAAGCGCCGTGAATTTATCCGAAAGCGATTCGTCGCTACTTAGAACCGCGTCCAATTCCGCTTTTTCGTTATCGGTAAGTTCCGCGGCGAATTCCTTCAAAATTTTTTCTTTTTTCTTATCCGAAATTTGTTCGGCAAGCGTATCAAGGCGGAAACGCGCTTTACAACTTTTGCAGTCAATCATCGGGTCGGTAAAGTTTTCCACGTGTCCGGACGCTTCCCAAACGCGCGGGTGCATCAAAATGGCGGCGTCCAAACCTTCCACGTCGTCGCGGTAAGTCATCGCCTTCCACCATTCTTCCTTTATGTTCCGTAAAAGTTCAACGCCGAGCGGACCGTAATCCCAACAGCCGTTTAATCCGCCGTAAATTTCGCTCGATTGAAAAACAAAACCTTTCCGTTTTGCAAGCGAAACGACTTTTTCCACAACCGATTGTTCGTTTTTCCGTGCGATAATTTCACCTCTTAATTTATTTTAGTAACGAATTTGCAAATATAAGCGAAAAATTTTTTCGCGGTAAATCAATTTTCATAAACAGGCGGTTGAACGCCGTATTCGTCGAAAAGTTTGATAACGTCTTCGAATTTAAGCAAAGTTAAATCCGCGTCCGACAAATCGAGCGACGAAGCGATTCTGTCTTCCTGATAAGATATGATTTTGAATAAAATATTCCGGACCAAACGCGCGTTGCCGAAATTTTTATCCCGTCTTTCGTAAAGCGCTTCGAACAAATCGAGCAAAAGTTGAAGCGCGCCTTCGTCAAATTCGTAACCGTTTTCGCTAGCGATGTTGTAAGCAATTTCGAGCAATTGTCGCGGCGTGTAATCGTCGAAATGGAATTTATTCGTAAAACGCGAACTCAAACCCGGATTCGAGTTCAGGAAGTTTTCCATTTCTTGCGTGTAACCTGCTACGATTACCACAAACTTTCCGCGATAATCTTCCATCCTTTTAAGCAACGTATCAATTGCCTCTTGTCCGAAATCGCTACCGCCGCGCGAGAGCGTGTATGCCTCGTCGATAAACAAGGTTCCGCCGAGCGCTTTTTTAATTAACTTATCAGTCTTTAACGCCGTTTGTCCTTGGTAACCGGCGACCAAATCGGAACGGTCGCATTCTACGAGATGTCCTTTTTCGAGAATTCCCAATTCCTTAAAAATTTTACTCAAAAGTCGCGCGACGGTTGTCTTTCCGGTTCCAGGATTGCCTGAAAAAACCGAGTGAAGACTTTTTTCAACCACCTTCAAACCGCGTTCTTTACGCAATTTGCTGATTTTTAGACTTTTAATTAAGCGTTGAACTTCTTGTTTTACGTTATCAAGTCCAATCAAATTATTCAGTTCGTTCAAATGTTCTTGTAATTTTTCTTCGTTTCCTTCCAGAAAAACTTCTTTTTCTTTCTTCTCAACAAGCAGTTCTTCGATTAATTTATCGTCAATTACATTAACGTCGATTTTCTCCCGTTCTTCATCCGGCATATCCGCCAATTTAAGCAAGTGCCTACGTTGAATTTTATCCGAAACGTTTCTTGCTATTCTCGCATTGCCGAAATTCTTATCGCGGTTACGGTAAAGTTCAAGAAAATACATTTTTACTTTTTTCTTTGCGGAATCCGTTAAAGTTAAATTTTTAGCCGAAAGCATTCTTGTAAGTATTTCCAGAAGTTCGTCAGGCGCGTAATCTTCAAATTCATACGTTTCGGTAAAGCGTGAACGCAAACCAGGATTTGCATCGAGAAAATCTTGCATTTCATCGGTATAACCGGCGGCAATTACGATAAACTTGCCTCTGTCGTCTTCCATTCGTTTTAACAAAGTTGCAAGCGCCTCTTGTCCGAAATCGTTCGGATCGCCTTTTTTTACAAGCGTGTAAGCTTCGTCAATAAACAAAACGCCGCCGAGAGCTTTATCGATTATTTTATTTGTTTTCTCGGTTGTTTGTCCCACGTAGCCGGAAACAAGCCCGTCTCTGTCGGTTTCAACGAGTTGTCCGCGCGGCAGAATTCCGAGCGCCTTGTAAATTTTGGCTAAAATTCTCGCCACCGTCGTTTTGCCGGTTCCGGGATTGCCGAAAAACAAAATGTGATTTACGAATTTATCTTTCGCGTCGCCGCCGCTTTTCAGATTATATCTCGCAAATTTTATCAGATTTTGAACGTCTTCCTTAACCTTTTTTATGCCGATAAGATTGTTCAATTCGTCGAGAGCTTCTTGCAAAAGTTCTTCGTCGATGCCGATATTTACCTCTTTCCCTTTTTCTTCTTCGAACGCCGCCTTAATATCTTCAAGCGTAATCGTTATGAAATCTTCTTTAGAATGCTCTTGCCCTTTCTGGGATTCCGCAAGCAGACGTTGCCCTATCTTAAATTTTGCTTTTTGGAAAACTTTATTTACGTCGCGCGCGTTGCCGAAGTTTTTATCGCGCGAACGGTAAAGCCCGGTGAATTTTTTCTTCAAAAAATCCAACGCGTCGTCCGTTATTTCGTATTCGTCCTTTTTCAGCAAGCGATTGAAAATCCGCAATAGTTCGTCCGGCGTATAATCTTCAAACAGAAATACGTTTGTAAAACGGGATTTCAACCCCGGATTTGCGGTAAGAAATTCTTCCATTTCGTCGGGATAACCGGCCGCGATTACGACAAATTTTCCTTTGTAATCTTCCATTCTTTTTAGAAGAATATCAATCGCCTCGCGTCCGAAATCTTTGCCGTCGCCTTTTTTATACAATGTGTATGCTTCGTCGATAAACAAAATTCCGCCGAGCGCGTCCTTGATTGCCTTGTCGGTTTTTTGCGCGGTTTGTCCGATGTATTCGCCAACCAAAGCGGCGCGGTCGACTTCAACGACGTGTCCGCTTTCCAAAATTCCCATTGCTTTCAAAATTTTTCCGAGCATTCGCGCAACCGTCGTTTTTCCAGTGCCCGGATTTCCCTCAAAAATTACGTGCAAATTTATCACGTCTTGCGATTTTAAGCCGAGTTTTTTACGCTTTTTGTTAAACTCGATAAAGTCAATTAAATTTTTGATTGCCTTTTTAATATTTTCAAGTCCGACCAATTCGTTAATTTCATCCAAAAGTTCTTCGAGCGATTTTTCTTCTTCTTGCGGAATTTTATTTTTAACATCGTTTTTTCTCGAAGATAATTCTTTTCCAGGCATATTATTTTCAGGCGCGCTTTGCGGTTCGTTTTGCGGAAGCGGTTCGTCCGTAATTTCTTTTTTCTCTCGCCCGATTACAAAGTAAGTTTCCGCGACTTTAAAATTATCAAAATAGAGTTCCACTTTTCCCTGACCTGCTCTCGGAAATTTTGCGATATGTTTAATCGGCTCTGTAAAAAGAACGGTATCGAAATCCTTTGAAACAATCACTTCAAATTCATCGGAATAAATTTGAACGTCGTTTACATACCAAACTAACTTCGCGTCAAGTTTCGTGTCTTCAATTCTGAAATACGGATTTGCAAAAATAACTTCAACTTTCGGATTTTTAATTTTCTCAATATTTATATGCGATAAATAAGGGCCGATGCCTTTTTGAAATTTTTTGGTATCTTCGAAAATCATCAGTTTGTAAACGTCCGCTTTCTCGTGCGGATAATATCGCGAGAAAAATTTGTATTCGACTTTCGACGATTTGTTTTCAGCGGAAAGTTTATCTTTTTTAACGTCAACGGTAATTTCGGTTCTCGCAAGTTTTTCTTGTTCGAGAACGCGTTCCAAAGTTTTAATTAATTGCCGCAATTTTTTATCGCGCGGATTTTTCTTACGAAGTTCGAGCGCCTTTTCGTACGCCGGTTTCAACTGGTTCATAAAATACATACTTTCGATTTCAACAAAGGCGGCATCGTTGTGGTAATCCGCAAGCGTTTTTACGAGTAAAATTTTGCGCGAAACGTAAAGCGAAAACCAATATTCTTTATTGTCAATGGCTTTTTTACAATCTTCCAAATATTTATTGATATTATCCGCGCTTATTTTTTCTTTGCCCAAATCCAATGCGACGGCGGTTTTGTAAAATTGCAACCTTTGATAATGCGACGACTCGACTTTATCCATTAACGTTACGGC
>WGAL01000330.1 GCA_015494845.1 Melioribacteraceae bacterium | reverse complement strand
GAGATTTACAAATTCAACGCGCTTTGGAAATATCTTGACGGAAATTCGATAGTTGACGAATTGGACTACGTGGATTTGCGATACAAAGGAAAAATTTTTTTGGGATTTGAAGAAAAGACTGCCGAAGGAAATAAATCATGAAAAAGAATATCGTTGCCGGACTTGACATAGGAACGACGAAAGTTTATTGCGTAATCGCGGAAAAAGAGGACGACCAACTTAAAATTATCGGAACCGGTTACGTTTCCTCGAAAGGCGGAATGCGCAGCGGCTTGATTTCCAACATCGGGAAAATGTCGGACGTGATTAAGGAAGCGGTTGGAAAGGCGTCCGAAGAAGCAGGCGTAAAAGTTTCCGAACTTAACATCGGCATCGCCGGAGAGCATATCAGAAGTATTCAATACAGAGGATACGTTCCGATTACAGGCGAAAACGGCGAAGTAGTAAAGGAAGATTTGGAGCGCCTTGCAAACGACGTGAAAAGATTAAATTCCTCGAAGGAAATGGTGATGTTACACATTCTGCCGCTAAAATATCTTGTTGACGGAGTAGCCGTGGAAGATCCGTTAAATATGACCGGAACAAAATTAGAAGGAATTTACCATATAATTATGGCGTCAGTTTCTGCGGTGAAAAATATTGAAAAGGCAGTGAACATGGCAGGATATTCGGTGCGTTCAAAAGTTTTGCAACCGCTCGCATCGAGTATGGCGGTTCTTGACGAAAACGAAAAAGACCTCGGCGTTATTCTGATTGATATTGGCGGCGGAACAACGGATGTTGCGGTATTCAAAAATAAGCGATTGATTTACACCGGCATTATTGGTTACGGCGGGGATAAAATTACAAATTCGATTCGTGAAACATTCAGCATCGTAAGCGAAGAGGCGGAAAAAGTAAAAAAATCTATCGGTTACGCATTGAACAAAGCGATTGTGAATAACAATTCCATACGCGTTCCAGGCGTAGGCGCGACGGAGGAAGTAACAATTAACGCCGAGCTTTTAACGCAGATAATTAACAACATTATGCAACAAATTTTCGAACGTATTGATTTTATTCTGCGCCAGGAAAAAATAAAAAGACACGCAAAAGCAGGAATTGTAATTACCGGCGGAGGAGCGCTTTTGCGCGGCGTGGATTTACTGGCGACGGAAGTTTTGGGATTGAAAGCGAAACTCGGATTGCCGACCGGATATAAATCGAAAATCGACGAAGAAATAGAAAAACCCGAATATGCAACCGCGCTCGGATTAATAAAAGAAATACCAGGAATAACAAGCGAGCAAAGCGGAAATATTTACAGTGCGAAAAAGCAAAAGAACGAGAGCGCTTTTTCAAAGTTCTTTAAAAAAGTAAAAGAAGTTTTTGACGAATTATAAAACGCCACAACAAGGAGGATTTATGGAAAACAAAAGAAAATTCAGCATTACCTTAGCGCCTGAGGAAAGGGATAAAGTAAGACTTTCCGCAAACTTAAAAGTAATAGGCGTCGGAGGCGGTGGTTGCAACGCCGTTGATTATATGATTAAACGCGGTTTAAAAGGCGTTGAATATATCGCGGTAAACACCGACGCTCAAGTTCTCGAAGCAAGTTTAGCCGACAAAAAACTTCAAATCGGCAAAAGCATTACGCGCGGACTCGGCGCAGGAGCCGACCCGACAGTAGGTAAAAAGGCAATCGAAGAAAATCGGGAAGATTTGCGAAAATTACTCGAAGACAGCGATATGGTATTTATTACCGCAGGAATGGGCGGTGGAACAGGAACAGGCGCGGCGCCTGTAATCGCCGAGGAAGCGAAAAGTCTTGGCGCACTTGTAGTTGCTGTTGTTACCGAGCCGTTCAGTTGGGAAGGCAAACAACGAATGAACAACGCAAAAGAAGGAATAAAAGAACTGAATAAATTCGTTGACAGTTTAATTGTAATTCCGAACGACAGATTGTTGAAAAATCTTACAAGCGCGACATCCGCAAACGAAGCTTTCGCAAAACCGAACGAAGTATTGCTCGAAGCGACACAAGGTATCGCGGATATTATTACAATTCGCGGAATAATTAACGTGGATTTCGCCGACGTTCGCAGAGTAATGAGTCTTTCCGGCAAAGCGTTGATGGGACGCGGTTCCGCAAACGGCGAAAATCGCGCGGTCGAAGCGGCGCAAAAAGCGATTTCCTCGCCGTTGCTTGAAGGAATGAGCATAAAAGGCGCTAAAAAGGTTCTGCTAAATATTACCGGTTCTTCCGATTTGACAATGGACGAAATTCAAGCAGGCAACCGAGTAATTACGGACGCCGTAGGAGAAGACGCGGATATTATTTTCGGGTGGGTCGTTAAAGAAGATATGGCGGATTTCGTTTCTTACACGGTAATCGCTACCGGTTTTGACGATAATTCGTCCGTTAGCGGCATAAATACTCGCGAGATAATTTCAAATACCAAAACAGAGCCAAAAAATACGGTTGCAACAAAAAACATCCAGCAGGACAGTTTATTTGACGATACTGTTGCTATACCGCAAGAAGAATTAGATTTTGGCAATGATACATTTTCCGTTTCAAGTGCATCAAGCGACCTTGATTACGAAAGCGATTTGGAAACGTTCGATAAATCCGACAAAAAAGAAAAGAAGAAAGAGGAATATTCCGATAGTTCCAGTTTCTTAAAAATGATAATGGATTAAGTCGGACTAAAATTTTTGTTGTGGCGAAAAAGAGCGGAAATACAACTATTTGATAAATTTTTGTTAAATTTACCGCTCTAATTTTGCCCGGATGGCGGAATTGGTAGACGCGCTAGGTTCAGGGTCTAGTTGGCATAAGCCAGTGGGGGTTCGAGTCCCCCTCCGGGCACGATTCTTGTGACGAGTGATGCGTTCCGCCAATGGCGGAGAGTAACGAGTTTGTTTTCTTTCCAAAAATGTTGTCTGCGTCAATTCAGTATTGCTTAAAATTCCTTATTTTACTTACCTAACGAAAAATAAATTTTCGTATTTTTGATTATTCATTCAATAAAAATAAAGGAGAGTCGTTATGCCTCTTAGCACGCCAAAAGAAATGTTCGACAAAGCGTATGAAGGCAAATACGCTATCGGAGCTTTTAACGTAAACAATATGGAAATCGTACAGGGGATTATGGAAGCGGCGGAAGAAGAAAAATCGCCGGTTATTTTGCAAGTTTCAAAAGGCGCAAGAAGTTACGCCGGACAAAATTACATTATCAAATTGGTTGAAGCCGCAGTTGAAAATTCAACCGTTCCGGTTGTGCTTCATCTCGACCACGGCGACAGTTTCGAACTCTGCAAAGCGGTAATCGACGGCGGTTTTACTTCCGTAATGATTGACGGTTCGCATTTGCCTTACGAAGAAAACGTCGCGCTTACGAAAAAAGTCGTCGATTACGCTCACGAGCGCGGAGTTTGGGTTGAAGCCGAATTAGGACAACTCGCCGGAATTGAAGAACACGTTTCGGCGGAACACAGCGTTTACACCGACCCAAACCAAGCGGTTGATTTCGTTGAAAAAACCAAATGCGATTCGCTTGCAGTTGCAATTGGAACAAGCCACGGCGCGTATAAATTCAAAGGCGAGCCGAAACTCGACTTCGAAAGATTGGCGAAAATCACGGAATTATTGCCCGGTTATCCGCTCGTTTTGCACGGTTCTTCTTCCGTTCCGCAAGAATTTGTCGAAATGGCAAATCAATACGGCGCAAAAATCGGCGGCGCCCGCGGAGTTCCGGAAGATATGTTGCGCGAAGCGGCGAAAATGGGCGTTTGCAAAATTAATATTGACACGGACATTCGTCTTGCAATGACCGCGGTAATCAGAAAAGAGTTTCACGATCATCCTGAAAACTTTGACCCGCGCAAATACTTGGGACCTGCTCGCCAAGCGGTTAAAGAAATGGTTCAAAGAAAAATCAGAAACGTTTTGGGAAGTTCGAATAAAGCTTAATGCAAAATCAAATTTACATAGCTCCGTCTATTTTATCCGCGGATTTGCTCAAATTGGAAGAGCAAGTCAGAACCGTTGAAGAAAACGGTGCGGATTTTATTCATGTTGATGTAATGGACGGACATTTCGTTCCGAATATTACATTCGGTCCGAATATCGTAAAAGCATTGAGAAGAATAACCCGCCTTCCTCTTGACGTTCATTTGATGATTACTAATCCGGATAACTACATTCCGAATTTTATTGAAGCGGGCGCAAACATTGTAACGGTTCACGCCGAAGTTTGCGCCCATTTAAATAAAACCTTAAACACAATAAAATCTTTGGGCGCAAAAGCCGGCGTTTCCATAAATCCGGCAACGCCGCTAAATTCAATAGAAGAAGTCACCGGAATTATCGATTTACTTTTGATTATGTCCGTAAATCCTGGTTTTGGCGGACAAAAATTTATTCCTTCCTCAATTAACAAAATTGAAAGAGCGCGAAAACTTTTAGACGAAGCCGGAAGCGACGCATTGCTCGAAGTTGACGGCGGAATTTCAGCTGAAAATGCCGCGGATGTTGTTCGCGCAGGAGCAAATGTTCTGGTAGCCGGAAGCGCAATTTTTGCTTCGAATGATATTGCCGCATCGGTGCGAAAGATTAGAAAATCGGTCGAAAACGCGTTTGCTAATTTTTCTTAACATCATCCTATTTTTCTTCCCAGTAAAAGAACATTCTAAAACTTTTCCCTTTGTGTATCGTCTTAATGTTGTGTTTATTCAGAGAATTTAGGCGCTCGTATGAAAAATTTTACAATTATAATTTTCGGTTTGTTTCTTCTCGTTAGTTCTATTTTCGCCCAGGATAATTCGAACAAAAAACTTCTCGCAAAGAAAATCAATAAAGAAATAAACATCGACGGCGAAATAGAACAAATTTGGTTTTCAGCCGATTCCGTTTCCGATTACACGCAGTTCCGTCCGTATTACGGTAAAGCCCCGACGGAAAAAACCGTAGCGCGCGTTTTGTTTTCCAACGATGCGCTTTATGTTCTGATAATCTCTTACGATAAAGCCGGCGTTACTCAATACAAAACCGGAATGCTGGACGATACCGAATGCGATTTCGTTTCGATTATGCTCGATACTTTTAACGACAAAAGAACCGCGTATAAATTCGCGGTTTCGTCAACCGGTTGGCGAATTGACGCAAGAATGTTAAATGACGGTCGCGGCAGAGATTACAGTTGGGACGGAATTTGGTTCGCCGCCGCAAAGCAATATGATTGGGGCTACGCGGTAGAAATGAAAATTCCGTTTAAGTCAATTAAATACGACGAAAAAGCCTCCTCGTGGGGTTTGGATTTCGACAGGTGGATTTTGGCAAAAACCGAAGATATTTACTGGTGCAAGTATAGCGAACACGAAGGTTTGAGAATTTCGAAATTCGGAAAGTTAATGTTTGAGAACGACGCCGCGCCGGAAATCGAAAGCCTGAATTTGGAACTTTATCCGGTTGCCCTCGCAAAAACCGAAATGACGGAAAACGGCAAATACAAAACTTCGCCGCATATAGGATTTGACGCGCTGTATAATCCTTCGCCTGCTCTAACTTTGGCTTTAACTATAAATCCGGATTTCGCGCAAATTGAAGCCGACCCTTTCAAACATAATATTTCCCGATATGAAACGTATTTCAGCGAAAGAAGAACATTCTTTATCGAGGGAACCGAAATTTTCGAGCCGGAAGGCGGAAATTACGAACCGCTTGACTTATTTTATTCGAGGAGAATCGGTAAAAAATTGCCGAACGGCGACGAAGTGCCGCTAATCTTGGGCGGAAAGTTTTACGGCAGAAAAAGCGGTTGGGAATACGGCGCGTTGGTAGCGGCAACCGGCGAAAAAAATTATTCGATTTACGATAACGAGTACAACGAACCGAAATCTCTTTTCGGCGTTGCGAGAGTTAAAAAACAAATTCTTGAAAATTCAACGCTTGGCGGATTGGTAGTTGCGGCAAACGATAAAAACGGTTCTAACATTGCTTTTGATATTGACGGCTCGGTTCGCGGAAGCGATTGGCAAATTAATTATCAATTTGCCGAGTCGTTTACGGATTCTACGAACGGTTTCGGCGGTTCTTTCGGAGTAAATAAATTCGCTTCTACTTGGGGCGCGATGATTAAAGGGAAATATATCGGCGATAAGTTTAACGTTGATAAAATCGGTTTCGTTCCTTGGAAAGGAACAGGAAATTTAGTGGCGGTTGCCGGACCTCGCTGGTTCTTTAAGAGCGGTTCTATTAAAGAAATGTTCTTTTACGGCGGCGGTTACTTGAATTATGAAGAAGTTGACGATTATACGGATAGAGGTTTGGCGTTTGGCGGACAAGTAAATTTCCGAAAGTTAATGGGAATTGGTTTTGAAAGCATTTACGGCAAAGCAAAGGATAAGGATGTAATTTATAATATGTTTCAGTTTAGCGGAAATATTTGGATGCACTTTTCGCCTAAGTGGGGCTTGTTTGCATATGTCGCTTATTCGAAAACGTATAATTTTTACCGCGATTATCTCGGGAATTATTTAACCGGCGTAGTTCGGGGAAGTTATTTGGTTTTGCATTCGCTTGAAGTCGGCGCAAGCGCAAACGCTTGGACGGAAATAAATCCGAACGGCGAAATTGAAGACGTAACGTTGAATGCCCGTCCTTTTATTTCATTGATTCCGGTAAACAATTTGAAAATACGGGTTTTTACCGACCACGTTTTCAGCGTTTCGTCCGACCGGCAAGAACGCTTTTTCGTCGGATTTTATTTTGCGTATAATTTCAAGCCGAAAAGTTGGATTTACTTTACTTACAACGAATTGCAAGAACGCGAAAATTACGAAACCGCGTTTCCCTCAATGAAAACGGTAAGTCGCGACGCTACAATTAAAATCAAATATTTGTATTATTTCTAATGTAAATTGCGCCAAATTAAAATGCGTATTTCAAGCTGAAAAAATAATTCGTGTAAGTCGGATTGTGCTGCGTTACGCCGAGTCCGTAATCGATTCCAACGTAATACAACCAATTGTCGCCGTGATATCCTGCTGAAATATCAACCGAAACGCCTTGCGAAAAAGTATCCGCGTTGTCAAAAACTCTATCGTGAATTAAAACAAGTCCCAAATCAAAATCCAAAAACCAATGCGGAGAAATGTTTTCGAAAATCACGGCGGAAACCGAGAGCGTTTGTAAATAAGGATAAGTTTGTTCGTAATATTCGCCAGGGAAAAAATATTCTATTTTCTTGTGAAGTTGATATTCAAATTTTAATGGAACAGGAAGAAATCCGAACGTCGAAGCGTAAGCCAATCCCAAAGATAAACTTGTTATTTCCGGCGAATTGCTTTTAATTGTACCCAAACCGATTTTAGCGGAAATATGTCTTTCCGGCTCTTGTTGCGCGAACAAAACGCTTGCAAAAATTAAAAGCGCAAACAAAACGTTTTTCATTTTATTTTACCTTGCTTATTTTTATCCGACAAAATAATAAATATAAAATTTACGGGGAGAAGAAAATGGAAACGAAACTTTATTTTTACCGCGCACACGTTGTTGATGTTTACGACGGCGATACTTGTCGCGTGGACATAGATTTGGGTTTTAACACATTTTTGAGAAGAGAGAAAATCCGTCTATTAGGAATTAACGCGCCGGAACTTCGCGGAAAGGAACGGGAAGAAGGCTTGAAATCGCGCGATTTCTTACGCGAACTGATTTTGGATAAAGACATTTACTTGGAAACCGAAAAAGACAGAAAAGGCAAGTACGGAAGATACTTGGGAACGATTTGGGTTAAAAATGAAAATAACCGCTACATTAACGTGAACGAAAAACTTGTTCAAGAAGGTTACGCGGTTGAAATGAAATATTAAAG
>WGAL01000329.1 GCA_015494845.1 Melioribacteraceae bacterium | reverse complement strand
GATAATATTCCTTCTTTGTAATAATGATTTACCGTTTCGAAAAGTTCGGAATCGAAAGAAGAACTTACAGGTTTGAGTTCGCCTTTCGAATCGGTAAAAAAGAATATATCCGCCGCTTTGTAGGGAACGATGCGTCGAACGGCTTTCTTAAAAACTTCAATAAGCTCGTCTATTGAATTTTTGCCGCCGCTTTCTTTTTCAAAAAGAATAAGGTTTTGAATAATGTGGGAATATTTTTGAGCGAGAATTACAGGATTGCCCTCGAACGACCCGAAAAATTCTTCGTCGCTAATCTTGGGCGTATTTTTCGTTCTTCCCATCGCTTCAAGCAGCGTGGGATACCTCGCTGTATTTTCCTTGTGAAGTTTCATTAATTTTTAAATTTGCAAAGACTCGGCTTCGCGTTCGAAAAGTTCCTTGTAACCTTCTATAAATTCTTCCAATTTCTCGCGGTTATCAAACTTCAGAGTTTCAATTACGGTCTCGTCAAGTTCAATGTTATTGTCCCAATAGAACGCGCCAATATTGAGTTTTTGCGTCATATAATCGGCGAGGTGAACAACAGAAGCCAATACCACATTTTCCGTTGCCGAGTGTGGTTTATGGTGATTTTCAATCGTATTGCAGTGAGCTTGGGGCAAATTCCATTTTTCGGCAAGGAATTTTCCTATTTCGTTGTGTCCATAGCCCAATTGGTCAACTTCCGCTTCGGCAAAAGTCATTCCGCCTTCGTTTACTTTGTTTACTATTTCGACAAAATCGGAATGGAAATATTTGTGAATTACGGGAATGCCCAAATCGTGAAGCAAACCGCCGACAAAAGCTTCGCTTCCGATTCTGAAACCTAAATCTTCGGCAATGCGTTTCGAAGCGTTTCCTGCGATAATCGAGTGCATCCAAAATTCCTTTTGGTCGAGATATTTATCCGTTTTGTTCTTAAACGATTCAATCATCGACAAAGCAATCACAATATTTTTAATATCCTGATAACCGATAATCAAAATCGCGAAATCAATTGTAGTAACTTTTCGCGGCAAACCGTAAAGCGGCGAGTTTGCAATCGAAAGAATTTTAGAAGCTAATCCTTGGTCTTTTCCGATCATTGCGCTAAGTTGCGCCGTGTTTGTCGTCGGATTGTCAAGCAAATTTGACACCTCCATCATAACTTGCGATACAGCAGGCAAGTTATAAACGTTCGATAAAACCAATTTGGTTTTTTTCTGTTTTTGTTCCAATGTTTGTTCGCTCATCGTTCCCACTCTCTTTTATTTGGAATTAAAAAATGAAATTTTCTAATTGCTCTTTAATTAACGGTTCGTATTTTCCTATTAAATCGTTCAAATATTCTTCTCCGCCAAGCTTCAATGTTGTTAGAACCGAGTTATCCAAACCAATATCATTATCCCAAAAATAATCCGCAAGTTCCATTTTGTTTAACATATAATCAGCAAGATGAACAATAGCCGTTAATTCCCTGTAAATATTTTCTCTGTTCGGCTCGTGATGAAATCTTACCGCCTCCGAAAGGGATTCAGGCAAATTCCATTTATCAATTAAGAACGCGCCGATTTCGCCGTGCGTTGCGCCGAAATACTTCATTTCAAGTTCTTTGTGCGTACCGTTGCCGATTTCGGCTTCGTCAACTATTTTTTCAAATTCTTCCTGAAACAATTTATAAATTAACGGCAAACCCAAATCGTGCAATAATCCGGAAGTAAACGCTTCTCCGCTGAAAGCGTAACCCAAATCATCTGCAAGTCGTTTTGCTAAAAATCCTGTAATTACCGAATGCGTCCAATATTCCTTTTGTTGGAATTTTTTTCCGGTAACGCTTTTGAACGCTTCCATCATAGAAAGAGCTATTACAATATTTTTAATATGGTTAAAACCTAAAATTACAATTGCGAATTCAATTGTGGATACGCGTCTAGGTATTCCGTAAAACGGCGAGTTTGCAACCGTCAAAACTTTAGTAACCAAACCTTGGTCTTTTGAAATCACGTTGCTTAATTCGCTTGCGCTTGTACTTTCGTTTGAAAGCATTGAAT
>WGAL01000328.1 GCA_015494845.1 Melioribacteraceae bacterium | reverse complement strand
AAATAACGATAAAGGAAACAAATGGCACAAAATAAAAAACTAAGTCTTATGGAAGTTGTTTCAATGGCGGTAGGAACAATGATTGGCGCAAGCATTTTCTCCATTTTCGGATTAGGCGCAAAAATTGCTGGACACGATTTGCCGGAAGCATTTATCCTTTCAGGAATTTATGCTTTTGTTGTCGCGTATTCTTATGCAAAATTGGGAGGAAAAATAATTTCGAACGCCGGACCGATTGCTTTTATTTTAAAAGGATTAGGCGATAGTATTGTAGCAGGCGCATTAAGCATTTTAATGTGGTTTACTTATGTAATATCAATTGCGTTATTTGCAAAAGGATTTGCCGGATATTTACTTCCTTTTATAAATGTAGCGACAACACCAATATCGGTAGCAATTGTGGAAATTTCTGTAATTGCTTTTTTTACTGCACTCAACTTCTTTGGAAGCAAAGCCGTTGGGAAAGCGGAATTTTACATAGTCGCGATTAAAATTTCTATATTATTAATTTTTATTGTCGGCGGTTTATTTACCATTGATTTTTCAATGGCAAAACCGGTTTTTGATTCTAAACATGTTAACGGATTATTAAACGCATCTGTAATTTTCTTCCTTTCTTATATGGGCTTCGGATTAATCACAAACGCATCTGAAAACATAGATAACCCTCGTAAAAACGTTCCGCGTGCAATTTATATAAGCATAACTTTCGTGATGTTTATTTACGTTTTCATTTCGCTCGTTACAATCGGTAATCTTCCTTTACCGCAAATAATCAAGGCACAGGAAAACGCTCTTGCCATTGCCGCAAAACCTTTTCTCGGAAATTTCGGATTTATCCTTGTTACGATCGGCGCGCTATTCTCAATTTCGTCGGCATTAAACGCAACGCTTTTCGGCGGCGCTAACATTGCGTATTCCTTAGCAAAGGACGGTGAACTTCCTGAATTTTTCGAGCGCAAAGTTTGGTTCAAATCGATTGAAGGATTGTACATCACTGCCGGATTGGGTCTTTTTTTCGCTTTGTTCTTTGATTTGAGCGCAATTGCTTCTATTACAAGCTTGGTTTTCACGGTAATTTATATTTTTGTTTTGATTTCACATCTTAAATTGCGTAAAGATTACGGAGGCAACCCGGTTTTGCTTTACGTAAATATTACAATTTTACTTGCCGTATTCATTGCGCTAATAAAATATCAATTGAATACAAACATCGGCGCTTTTTACGCCAGCATTTTAACTTTCGCCGGAGCGGTATTTGTGGAATATTTAATCAGAAAAATCAGCAGAAGAAAAATGACACAAAAAAGGATTAAAACTTATCCGGATAACAAATAAATTTGCCTGTGATAAAAATCAACAAAGAATTATTTTATCCTTGCTTGGTAAGAAAAAAAGCGTTTATTTTAGTTTTAATGAAAAATAAATTTTGCCGATAACGAGAAAGGAACCCAAGGCTCAAGCCTGATAATGATTGTGCGAAAAAACAATATTGAGCTAAGGTCGAATAAATTTTTATCACCGACAGGGCGGGAGAAAACCAAAAGCATTTTTAGCGTTTTTCCCTCAAAAAGTTTTTCCGTTTATGTGGAAAAATACTCACTAAATTATAATGTAAAACAAATTAAAACGGAGTTATTATGTCTGAATTCGTAGAAAGCTTAATGCAGGATGTTAAAGCAAAAAATCCTGACCAACCGGAATTTCATCAAGCCGTGTATGAAGTTTTAACTTCATTGGAATTAGTGCTTGAAAAACACCCAGAATATCGCAAAGCAAAAATCGTAGAAAGAATCGTCGAACCCGAAAGAGTAATTATGTTCAGAGTTCCTTGGGTTGACGACAACGGCGAAGTTCAAATTAACCGCGGTTACAGAATTGAAATGAATTCCGCAATCGGCCCATACAAAGGCGGACTTCGTTTTCACCCGTCCGTAAACCTCGGCATTTTGAAATTCCTCGCGTTCGAACAAGTATTTAAAAACAGTTTGACAACGTTGCCAATGGGCGGCGGCAAAGGCGGTTCCGACTTTAATCCGAAAGGCAAAAGCGACGCCGAAGTTATGAGATTTTGCCAATCGTTTATGTCCGAACTTTTCCGTCACATCGGGCCGAACACCGACGTTCCCGCCGGCGATATTGGCGTTGGCGGACGCGAAATCGGTTACTTGTTCGGACAATACAAAAAATTACGCAACGAATTTACCGGCGTTCTTACCGGTAAAGGACTCGGTTGGGGCGGATCTTTAATCAGACCGGAAGCAACCGGTTACGGTTCGGTTTATTTCGCAAGCGAAATGCTCGCGACCCGCGGCGAAACTCTCGAAGGCAAAACTTGCTTGGTTTCCGGTAGCGGCAACGTTGCGCAATACACCGTAGAAAAAATCAACCAACTCGGCGGTAAAGTCGTTACGCTTTCCGATTCAAGCGGTTACATTTACGACGAAGAAGGAATCGACGCCAAAAAATTAGCGTTCGTAATGGAACTCAAAAACGTAAGAAGAGGAAGAATTAAAGAATACGCCGAAAAATATCCAAACGCAGTTTACACTCCGGTTGACCCGAACTTGGATTACAATCCGTTGTGGAACCACAAAGCTGACTGCGCATTCCCGAGTGCAACTCAAAACGAAATTAACGGCAAAGACGCTCAACACTTGGTTGACAACGGCGTTATTTGCGTTAGCGAAGGCGCAAACATGCCGACTACAATTGAAGGAATTAACATCTTCTTGGAAAACAAAATTCTCTACGGACCTGGAAAAGCAGCAAACGCCGGCGGCGTAGCAGTTTCCGGTTTGGAAATGTCGCAAAACAGCTTGCGCTTAAGCTGGACAAGAGAAGAAGTTGACCAAAAACTTCATCAAATTATGAAGAACATCCACAAAACTTGCGTTGATTCCGCCGAAGCTTACGGAACTCCGGGTAACTATGTTAACGGCGCTAACATCGGCGGTTTCTTGAAAGTTGCAAACGCAATGTTAGACCAAGGTATTGTTTAATTTTTAACAATTTACCGATAAATGAAAGGGCTACAAACCGTAGCCCTTTTTTATTTTTAGACGCTATCTATAAATACTACCGTACTATCGAATATTCAGCAAACGCTTACTTAACCAACAGTCCGCCGTGGAAGACCTCCGCCGCCTCGCAAAGGGATGTCAGTGAAAAATAAAAAACGGAGCCGAAAACGACTCCGTGCAAGTAGTGATTAATC
>WGAL01000327.1 GCA_015494845.1 Melioribacteraceae bacterium | reverse complement strand
GAGACAGTTACAAATAAGAATAAAAAATATTTTTTCATTACAACCACTTTAAATTTGAATAAACTTGTTTCCTTCTTTTTCAATATTCACCGTTCTTGCGCTTGCCTCGAATAATTCGTTACGAAAATTTTCGAAATAGCCGGTTTTAATCAGCGCAATAATTTTGGGTTTTTCTTCAAATAAATTTTCTTTGATAATCGCGCCATATTTCTGCAAAAAGTGATGAACATTTTTTGTTTGAGAGTAATCGTACTCGACTGAAATTTTCAGATATTCTTCAAGTTCAATAATTTCAGCACTTTCAAGCGTTTCCAAACCGGAGCGGTAATACGCTTTCCCCAAAGGACCAACGCCGAGTTTCTTTCCGCCGAACCAACGAACGGAAACAAGCAGAACATTAGTTAAATCAAAATGATTAATTGCGTTTAACAAACGAATTCCCGCCGTGCCACTTGGCTCTCCATCGTCCGAATATTTTTCGCCTTCGCTTAAAGTTTTATACGCATAACAGTGGTGAGTTGCATCATAGTATTTTTTGCGTATTTCATCGAGTTTCGTTTCCACTTCCTCAATATTTTCAACGGGAAACGCCAATCCCAAAAACAAAGATTCTTTTTCTTTGAATTTACTTTGAGCAAAATCTTTTATCGTTTTTATTTTCACTCTTCGCTCTCGATATTATATTTTTCCATCTTGCTTCTGAAAGTGCTGCGCGGCAGTTGAACAAGCTCCGCCGCCTTGGAAATATTTCCCCGCGCTTTCTCCAGCGCCCAATTAATTATTTCCAATTCCTTTTCTTTGATGTATTCGTTAAAAGGCGGAAAAGATTTTTCCGCTTCATCTTTGCTTTCTTCGGTTTGCGTAAACGGCTTGCTTTCAAGCGCAGATAAAAGTTCGCGTTCCCAGCCCTGAATATCAGAAAGAGCAATTAATCTTTCAATAAAATTTTCCAACTCGCGCACATTGCCAGGCCAATCGTAATTCAACATTTTTTCAAGCAAGCGTCCGTTTAGCAATGCGATTTTTTCCTTTGCGTCGTTCTTGATGAAGAAATGTTCGGTAAGTAATTGAATGTCGTCTTTCCTTTCGCGCAGCGGCGGAATTTTCAAAGGAATAATGTTTAAGCGGTAAAATAAATCTTGCCGGAACTTTCCGCTTTCCACCATTGCTTTTAGGTCGGTCTTTGTCGCTACAATCACGCGCACATTAATTTTGATGTTGTTGCTTCCGCCAACGCGCGTAATTTCTTTTTCTTGCAGAACGCGAAGTAATTTAACTTGCAGATGCAACGGAAAATCGTCGATGTCGTCAAGGAAAATCGTTCCGCCGTCCGCGCGCTCAAACAATCCTTGATGCGTTTTGTTTGCGCCGGTAAACGCGCCTTTTTCGTATCCAAAAAGTTCGCTTTCAAGCAAAGTATCCGGAATTGCGGAACAATTCACGGCGACAAATTCCTCGTCCACACGCGGGCTATAAAAATGCAGTGCGCGCGCAATCAGTTCTTTGCCGGTTCCGCTTTCGCCTTGAATTAAAACGGTGTAATCATTTTTTGCTACCGCCTTTACAGTTTCAAGCAATTTTAGCATTTGCGGATTTGCGCCAATAATTTTTCTGTCCTTGAACAAACCCAATCGTTGCTTAAGTTTAACGTTTTCGTCCACAATTTGCTTAAAGTTGCGAATGTGATTTAGCGTCGTAATCAGTTTATCGGGCGAAAACGGTTTGATTAAATAATCGTACGCGCCGAGTTTCAACGCTTTCACGGCGGTTTCCACGCTTGCGTAAGCCGTCATTACAATTACTTTGCAATCTGGATTGTTCTTTTTCACTTGTTCCAAAATTTCAAGTCCGCTGATTTTTGGCAACCGCAAATCGGTAACGACAATATCAAACTCGCTTTTGTTTAATTCTTGCAAACCTTTCTCGCCGGTTTCGCAAGCGGTTACTTCGTAACCCTCGTCTTTAAGCGTGTTTGCAAGCGTTATCCGCGTTATCTTTTCGTCTTCTACTAATAATAATTTCATTTTTTCAGTTCTTGGTTCTTGGTTCGTAGTTATTGTTTATCGGGATTATTATTC
>WGAL01000326.1 GCA_015494845.1 Melioribacteraceae bacterium | reverse complement strand
GTTTCGCAATCGACCCAATCGAAAAGAAACCGCTTTTTCATTTTTTGCCCGGAACCGAAATTTTAAGTTTCGGAACCGCCGGATGCAACTTGGGTTGCAAGTTTTGCCAAAATTGGACAATGAGCAAGGCAAAACGCGATTACGAAATATCGCAAACCGTTTATCCCGAACACGTTGTCGCGTTGGCGAAAAAATACCGCGCGCCTTCAATTGCTTACACTTACAACGAGCCGATTATTTTCGGCGAATACGTAATTGACATTTCGCGTATTGCGCGCGAGGAAAATATTAAAAACGTAATGGTTACCGCAGGATATATTACGCCGGAAGCGAGAAAAGATGTTTTCAAATACATCGACGCAGCCAACGTGGATTTGAAAGGTTTTTCGGAAGAGTTTTACCGCAAATACACTTTGTCGCACTTACAGCCGGTTCTCGATACGCTGAAATGGATAAAAAACGAAACCGGTATTTGGGTGGAAATTACGACTTTGCTTATTCCCGGCGCAAACGATTCTTACGACGAACTGAAAGCCGAGTGCGATTGGATTGTCGAAAATCTCGGCGACGAAGTTCCGCTTCATTTTACGGCTTTTCATCCGGATTTCAAAATGCGAGACGTTCACGCAACGCCGTATGAAACTTTGGCTAAAGCGAAAAAAATCGCGGAAAGTTCGGGAATAAAATATTGCTATCTCGGAAACGTGAGCGATACGAAAAGTCAGACGACTTACTGTCCGCAATGCGGAACGCCGTTAATCAAAAGGAATTGGCATTCGGTTTACGAGTATCGTATCGACGGAAACCATTGTACGGTTTGCGGTTCTAAAATCGCCGGAGTTTTCCGGTAAAAATTAATCGCCTACTATTTCGACCAATCTTTTCGCGGTATTTTCCCAAGTGAAATTTTTCATAAATTCGCCGGCGTTTTTTCCCAACTGTCTGATTTCGCCACGGTGGTGATAAGCGTATTCGATATGCGCGATTAGTTCGTCCAAATCCGGGTCAAACCAATCCGCCCACAAGGTTTGGTCGTTGGAATAAAGTTTGAACGGCTTGTGTTCTTTTATCAAAAGCGCGTGGTTTTCGTCCAAAACGTCGCGTTGCCCGGTGTTGTACGCGCCGATTACAGGTTTGCCGGTTGCCATGTATTCCATCAAAACAAGATTTGTTCCGCCTTCGCATCTGTTCGGAAAAACGCCGATGTCGGTTTTGGCGTAAATTTCCCGCAACTTTTTGTTCGGTACAATATCGAGCGTAATAATGCGGCTGGAATCAATTCCGTTAATTTCGTAAATGTGTTTCATCTTTTCCTGCCAAGTTTCGCCCTTGTTTTCGTAGTTAAATGTTGGCGCGTAATGGAAAAGTTCCATCGACTGAGGCCACATATTATACCAAGCGTTAATCAAAACAATGTCTTTGTATTTATCTTGCAACGCTTTGAATGCGCGCAGAACCAAATCTTGTCCTTTGCGCAATTCGAATTTTCCGCCGGAAAAAATCACAAACAAATTATCGTCTTTCTTTTCTTCAACCGGATAAAAAACTTCCGGGTCTATTCCTTGAATTAAATAATCGGAATTTTCAATTCCAACTTCGAGCAATTTCTCGTGATTCCATTTTGAACCACCGATTACCAAATCGAATTTTCTCGCATTGCGTAACGAGTTAATATTCAGTTCGTTTTCGAAAAACGTATAGCCGTAATTTTCGTCGCCCCAAATTTTGGCAAGCGGAATAAAATCAACGCCCGTAAGCGCGTGAAAAACTTTCCCTTCAACTTTTTTTACTGATGCGCCGTCTTTTTCAAAATCCCATAATTTTACGTTCGGATAAAATTTCGGCGTTTCCTTGTAAAGATAATTACTGCAAACGCCCCAACCGAAGTTTTCGCCTTTCGATAACGCAAGGTACAAATCTTTCATTGTTTTTCCGTTTTATTTTGAACCGTTTAAAATATCGTTTATCGCGCGATAAAACAAATTGAGCGGAAGTTATTTAAATTTATTGTCCGCCGACGCGGCTCCGCCTTAGGCGGTCTGTCACGCCATTGTTATTGCGAGTTCCGGTTTACCGGAACGAAGCAATCTGTCACATCGTAAGCAAAGGCTGAATATTCGGTAGATTGCCACGTGAATTACTCGCGTAATTCACTCGCAAAGACGTTTTAAAGTAATTTTTTGTGTTCTTTGTGGTTTCTTTTTTGCAAATCAATAGAATAACGTTTATCGCAACAATTTATCTTCTGAATAAAAAAATGTTTATCTTTGTTAGAAAAATTAGAAAGGATAAATATGACGAATGCACAAAAATGGATTGCTCTTTTTCTACTTCTCTTCTTGATTTTATTGGGACTTACATACATAACCGAAGGCGAATACACAGACGACGCAGTTACCGAAGAATCGACCGAAAACAATTTGCTTTCCGGCGAACAAATCTATGCCGATTTACAATGTGCAAATTGTCACGGCGAAAATTTGCAAGGAACGGAACAAGGTCCGAAATTGTTTAATCTCGCAAAAAATTGGTCAAAAACAGAGTTAATAAATTACTTACGCAACCCGAAAGATTTCGGTTCTAAAGAAAGAATAAAAGAATTAAAAGAGAAATATCCCGACTCTTTTATGCCGGAATTCAACAACGTGGATGCAAAAAAATTGGGAAAGTTAGCGGAGTATCTGTTATCTAAATGACAAGGGAAGAATTACAAAAAGCAAGCGGAATAATCGGGCGCTCGAAAGCGATTAAGGATTTGCTGGACGTTGTTTTGCAAGTCGCGCCGACCGACGTAACGGTTCTGATACAAGGCGAAAGCGGCGTAGGGAAAGAACTTTTCGCAAAGGCAATTCATCTTGCAAGCAAACGAGCCGACAAGCAATTGATAAGCGTAAACTGCGGCGCAATTCCTGAAGGACTTTTGGAAAGCGAGTTGTTCGGACACGTGAAAGGCTCTTTTACAAACGCTTACAGCGACAGAAAAGGTTATTTTGAAATAGCCGACGGCGGAACGCTTTTTCTCGACGAAATTGCCGAAATGCCGATTACGACGCAAGTAAAGTTTCTTCGCGTTCTCGAAACGAAGGAATTTATGCCTATTGGCGCGGAAAAAGTAAAGCGCGCGGACGTTAGAATTATCGCCGCGGCAAATAAAGACCTTGAAAAAGAGGTTAAAGCAAAGCGGTTCCGCAGCGATTTGTATTTCCGGCTAAAAGCGGTTATGCTTTACATTCCGCCTTTGCGCGAACGTCGCGAGGATATAATTTTATTGGCTGAAACATTTTTGAGGGATTTTTCGAGAAGAAACAACGCGAAAGAAATAATAATCGACCACTCGGGATTTAACGCGCTTGTTTCTTACGATTGGCCCGGCAACGTGCGCGAACTCAAAAACGTAGTGGAAACAGCGGCGACTTTAAGCAAAACCGGAATTTTAACCGCGGAGGATTTCGAGCCGCATTTTACGCAAGAATCCGTAACCGTTGAACAGCCGCAGAATCTTCCGGTTCACTTGAAAAGGCAATCTAACGATTTGGACAGAGAACTCATTTACCGCGCATTAATTGAAATAAAAAAAGATTTAAACGAACTGAAAGCTATTGCGAAAAATCCGGCGCAAAACTCTAACGCGACGGTTGAAGTTACGTCCGAAATTCTTCCGCTGAAAGAACTCGAACGCAGAGCGATAAAAAACGCGCTTCAACAAACGCAATGGAATAAAAGAAAAGCGGCGAAACTATTGGGGATAAACGAACGAACATTCTACCGAAAATTAAAAGAATACGGAATTGTGAAATGAAAAAATTTTTCCGTCTAACAATTATCTTAGTTATTGCTTTATTTTCAACCGTTTATTTTACCGCTTGCAGTTATTCTTTCACTGGTTCTTCCGTTCCGGAACATCTGCACAATATTTTAATTCACGGATTTAAGGACAAAACGCATTCCGGCGAAGCGAATCTTGCCGAACTGCTTACGAATTTAATCGTTGAAAATTTCATTACGGACAACAGTTTAACGGTAATCGATAAAGGCAAGGCGGATTCCGAACTGAGCGGTTCGATAATTTCGATTAAAGACAGAATGGAAACCGTTACCGGAGAAACAATCACGCAGAGAAAGGTTACCGTAAAAGTGAAAGCCGTTTACCGCGATAACGTAAAGAAAAAGAAAGTTTTCGACAAAACATTTTCGGCGTTTGCCACTTACAATAACAACGCCGACGACGTTGTTCAAGCGCGCGCCGAAGCTATTGCAACCGCGCTAAAACAAATTTCCGACGATATTCTTATGGCGGTAGTAGCAAGGTGGTGAGAGAATTAAAAATATCTTAATAAATAAATGAACACACTTTTCGACACTGAAAATAGCAAAAAACTCTTTTTGAATATCAATGAAGCAAGTTCGTGGGCTTCCTCGTATTTAAACAAAAAAATCACGCCTTCAAATATTTCTTATTTAATTCAGTACGGTAGAATAAGAAAATACGGCAATAACGGAAGCGTTTTCATAAATAAAAACGAACTAAAAGAATATTACGATAAATCAATAAAAAAAGAAAACGAACTCAAAAAAATCTTAGGCGAAGATTTAAATTGGCGATTGTCTTTCATTGAATACAAAGAATCCGAAAGAACTAAACACGTCCACAGATTGCATCCATATAAAGGTAAGTTTATTCCGCAACTTGTTGAATATTTTTTGGACAACCACATCGACGAATTCAAGAAGGAAGTTTTTTTCAATGAAGGCGATATTGTTCTTGACCCCTTTTGCGGAAGCGGAACAACTTTGGTTCAAGCAAACGAGTTGGGAATTCACTCAATCGGCGTTGATGTTTCTTCGTTCAATGTAATGATTAGCAACGTTAAATTAGCAAAACACAATATTCACAAATTGGCGCAAACAATAAATGAAATTACAAAAGAACTTGAAAAATTTGAATCGCAAAGAAACAATATTCTTTTTGAAGAAGAACTTCTCAACAAACTAAATAAGTTTAATTCAGAATATTTTCCTTCGCCCGCGTTCAAAATAAAAGTAAGAAAAAACGAAATTAACGAACTTGAATACGGTAAAGCAAAAGAAAAAGAATTTCTAAAAGTTTATTACGATTTAATTAATAAATACGATATTCAAATAACTCAAGATAAATCCGAAACTTTTTTAGACAAATGGTTCTTGCAACCGGTTAGAGAAGAAATTGATTTCCTTTTTAATAGAATTTCAGAAATTTCCGACTCAAACGTTAAACAAACTTTAGCCATTATTTTAAGCAGAACCGTTCGTTCGTGCAGGGCGACGACTCACGCGGATTTGGCAACGTTAAAAGAGCCGGTTACTACAACTTATTACTGCAAAAAACACGGAAAAATCTGCAAGCCTATTTTCTCGGTTTCAGGTTGGTGGAAAAGGTACGCAAAAGATACTATAAAACGAATCTCAGAATTCGATAAACTCAGAACGCCGGCTTTTCATGTTTGTTTAACCGGCGATAGTAGAAACATCGATGTTGAAAATAAAGTAGAAAAGAAAAATCCCGCATTTTACGAAATATTAAAAAAGCAAAAGATTGCCGGAATTTTCACTTCTCCGCCGTATGTCGGTTTAATCGATTACCACGAACAACACGCTTACGCTTACGAAATTTTCGGCTTTGAACGAAAAGACGAATTGGAAATCGGTCCTCTTTACAAAGGTCAAGGCAGAGAAGCAAGAGAATCATATGTTAAAGGTATTTCAGAAGTTTTAATTAACGCAAAAAAATATCTAAAAAAAGATTACAATATTTTTCTTGTCGCTAACGATAAATACAATTTATATCCTAAAATTGTCGAACTTGCCGGAATGAAAATTGTAAATCAATACAAAAGACCCGTGTTAAATCGAGTTGAAAAAGACAGAAGCGCGTACGCAGAAATAATTTTTCATTTTAAGGAGAAATAAAAATGAGTTTGTCGAAAAATCAAACTGAGGCAATTGAAAAAATCATCAAAGAGAGCGTGCTAAACAAACTCAAAAATTACAAACATGAGACAAAACATATGCCTTTTCACTTTCGTCTGCTCGGCAAAGATAGAATGGCTTTGTTTTCTTTTATTCATTCGTTGAATACAACTTTCGGAACTTCTATTTTCGAGCCGGTTGCCGTTACGCTCGCGAAAAACAATTTCGTTGAAGCGCAAAAACAATACAAATTGGGAAATAAAATCTCGGAAACCGCGCAAAAGGAAATTCAAAATATCATAAACGATTTAAGTATGAGAAAAGACCCGGACAAAAATGAGGAAATAAAAAGAATTAGAAAAGTAGCCCAAAAGGGAAAAATCAATAAATTAAAAACCGTAAAAGTCGATTTGTTTTTAAAAGACAAAGACGAAAACATTCATCTTTTTGATTTAAAAACGGCAAAACCGAATATTGGCGATTTCAAATATTTCAAAAGAACGCTTTTGGAATGGATTGCAATTTATTTATTGGAAAATCCTTCGGCGAAAATAAACTCTTTCATTGCTATTCCCTACAATCCTTATTATCCAAAACCTTATGAAAGGTGGACGTTAAAAGGTATGTTGGACTTGAAAAACGAACTGAAAGTTGCCGAAGAATTTTGGGATTTTCTCGGCGGTGAAAATGCTTATTCAGATTTATTAGATTGTTTTGAACGCGCCGGTATTTCGTTAAGAAAAGAAATTGATAAGTATTTTGAAAAATTCAAATAATTCTTTCTCCGCGAAAATCATAACAAATCAGTTAAATCTGCGGGCTATCGAAACTTATCTCGTAATCTCAAAAACAACGAGGCGTTTTTCCTTTTCGTTGCGGACGTTGTTCGGTTTGTAGCCAAGTTCGATAATCGTGGCTTTTTTGATGTGAGCGCCGTATTTCAATTTTGCGGTTTCGATTTCTTCGCGCAAGTCGCCGCCTTTAATTGCCATTAAGTGCGCTTTTTCTTTGATTATCGGAAGCGAGTAACGCATTAAAATAATGAGGGATGTTGTTCCGCGGGAAAGAACCAAATCGAATTTATCTTGATTTTTCTCAATGAATTCTTTGTCTTCCACTCTTG
>WGAL01000325.1 GCA_015494845.1 Melioribacteraceae bacterium | reverse complement strand
CGGCGTGCCTGTGAAAATCAAATCGCCAGGTTCAAGCGTCATTACGCCGGAAATGTATTCGACAATTTGAACAGGCGAAAAAATCATTTTATCGAGCGTGGAGTTTTGTCGCATCTCGTAATTTACCGAAAGCGTGATTATTTCTTTTCCGGTGAGTTTGTATTTTTTTGCAGGAATAAAATTTGAAACGACAGCCGAACCGTCGAACGCTTTTGCCAACGTCCACGGATGTCCTTTTGCTTTCAGTTTATCTTGCACGTCGCGCAACGTCATATCCAATCCGACGCCGTAACCGGCAATTGCTTCAACGGCTTTTTCCGCGGTTGCGTTTTTAATTTTTTTGCCAATCAGCAAAACTAACTCAACCTCGTGGTGCATTTCATTTGAATATTTGGGGATTTCAATTCTACCGCCGGAAAAAATCAGATTTGAAGGCGCTTTGAGAAAAATTAACGGAAATTCCGGAACTTCGTTGCCGAGTTCTTCTGCGTGTTTTACGTAATTTCTTCCGACGCAAACGATTTTCCCAACGGCGTATTTTTTCTTACCTAAAATAACTTCTTTCATAATATTTTATCCTAATTTATTAGCTTAAAATTAATTTTACCGACATCATCAGCAAAACAATTACCAACAAAAATTTAATGGCTTTTTCCCCTTTTTTAACGGCGTATTTTACCGCAAGTTTTGCACCGAGCATATTTCCGACGGCAAGCGACAACCCGAGCGCCCAACTTATTTTGCCGGATAAAATAAAAACCGCAAGAACCGGAAGCGTGTAAATCCAAACGATGAAAACCTTATGCATATTGACTTTTACCAAATCGAACTTCATCAAATTGCGTAAAATAGCCATAAAGATAAATCCGACGCCCGCCTGAACGACGCCGCCGTAAATTCCCGCCAAGAACAAGGTGAAATATGCAAACGGCGGGATTTTGTTGCGGTTCTCAACGGCGTTATTTGTTTTTTGAGGAATGAAAAGCGTAATAATTACAAAAATAATTACGAGCGCGAGAATTTTCTTAAACAGCGCATCGTCAATGTTTACAGCCCAAAACGCGCCCAGAATTGCGCCTGGCAGCGTAAGCAAAGACATTTTGAAACTTAACTTAAAATCGGAATAGTTCTCTTTCCTGAAATTATAAATAGCGGACGAATTTTGAAGTAAAATCGCCAAACGGTTTGTGCCGTTTGCTGTCGCGCCGTCCAAACCGAGGAAAATCAATACTGGCAAGGTTAAAGTTGAACCGCCGCCCGCGTTAACGTTCAGAAAACCGGCGACGGTTCCGACAAAAAATAAAAGAATAATGTTTGAGGTAATGTCCATTAGTCTTGCTTAAATTTCGCAAGAACGTCTTTTACCATATCTTTGTGAACCGTGAAATTTATGATTTTAAGTTTTACGTAATCTTCGCTGTAAAAATAATATCCTTTGTGTTTGCCGTTGCGCGAACCGGAACCGGAATCTTTAATCAAATACCAATCTTTGCCGTTTTCGTCGGTGTAATAGCCGACGAGGTGAATTCCGTGGTCGTCGGTTGTCGTTCCGTTGCTGAATCTAAATTGGCGCGCGTCGTCGTTAATATATTCTGCGGGAATATCGAACGTCGGAACAACTGCAACTTCGGCGTGGGAATCGTAACCGGCTTCGGATACGTCGCCGCCGATTGCAAGCGAATAACCGTTGCGTATCGCCTTTTTGATTATCTTCATATAAACGTCGAGAGGAACGTTGTAATATTCATCGCTGTGCCACCAATTGTCGGGAACTTTGTATTCTACTTGCCGCCAATACGGTTCTTGTTTTAACGAAAGAATTTCAACGTAATCGTCCATATTTAATTTCAGATAATCTTTCAAGAAAGATTTTGGCGTGTATTTTTTTCCGTTGTAAGTAAATTTTTCCGGCGGCGTACCGATGTAGTGATTCATAATCGATTTTATTGTGGATAAAACTTCTTCTTCGTTCCACGCGTTGTTTTCCTTAACGCTCATTAAGTAATCGTGCATTTCCTTAAACATTTTCGAATGGTCGTGAAATTTTTGACCAGGTTGTAAACCGGTGTAAACATCCATCGGAACAACGCCGTATTTTTTCCAAATGCGCGTAACGGCGTTGGCTTCCGAACCTTGCGCGAATAACGAATTTCCGCGTTGATAAACAAATCTGCGCGCTTTTTCTACGTATTCCCAATATGCTGTCCAAATCGGCGAAAGGCGAACTTCTATTCCATGCAATCTTTTCGCTTCCGATTCGAAATACGAAGTAGTTGAAAACGACCAGCAAGTCCCGGTATTCCCTTGCGAAATCGGGGGCAAATGCCAAACTTGTTTATATTTTTCAATGTCAGTAGGATATTTTTTGCCGGTGAAATCCATCTTGAAAATTTTTCTTTTCGGTTCCGGCTTTGCGTTAAATTCCTCGATGCCTTTTTTAATTTGTTCCCAGAACTCGTTTTTCGGTTCAATCATGTGTCCTTTGTCTTGCGCAAAAGCGTTTTGCAGAACCGAAAACATAAACGAAACCGCAAGCAGAACAATTATCTTT
>WGAL01000324.1 GCA_015494845.1 Melioribacteraceae bacterium | reverse complement strand
GCAAAAAAAGAAGCGGGAAAAACCGTTAAGGTAATTCCCGCTTAAGTTAGTACAAAATTATGCTTTATTTCTATTTCAGCAAAATCATTTTCTTTGTTTGGATGAAATCCCCAGCTTGTAACGTATAGAAATAAACGCCGCTTGCAAAATTACTTCCATTAAACTGAACCGAGTATTTACCCGGCGCTTGTTTCTTATTTACAAGCGTTGCAACCTCGCGTCCGAGTATGTCGTAAACAACCAATTTAACGGTTGTAGGGAACGAAAACTTTGCGTCCCCTACATTTGGAATCGCGTAACTAATTGTCGTTGTATTATTAAACGGATTAGGATAATTTTGTTCAAGATTAAATTCAACAGGCAAATCGTTCTCGTTTTCGTCGCTGCTGTCCGGGAAGAAATGGTTATGCAATTCTTGCGCTTTTTCCAAACCGAGTTTAACCGATTGCAAACTTGATTTGCCTTTCGAAAAATGATAAGAAGCTATTATATCAATAGGTTTATCTTTAACTAAATCAAAAGGACCTGTGCTCATTAATTGATACTGATCATTTGGATAAGTATTAATCCAGCCAAATTGTGTAACCGGATCACCTGAATACATAAAATGTCCGTCAATTGTTGAACAATCAACGCCAAAAACTTCGCCAAGACGCCAAGTACAAGGATCAACTACTTTGCCTGTTTGTCTCAATCCTAACAATAAATTTCTCGCCTCTTCTTTATTATTTGGCGGTTCGTCTAGCGTGGGATAAAACGACACAATTTGAATAAATGATATCAGAGTATCGTTTACGGCTTTATTTATGCGGCGAACGCCAAGAAGCTTACCCATATTATTTGTAGCTTCGTCGTCAGGATTTCCTGTATATCTGTAAGGCCCTTGCAACAGCGTTGCCATTACCGCAGGCGCGCTTCCTCCAAAATATTCATCGTCTCCGGAATCATATGTATATCCGCTTCTTGTAGGAATTGAACAACCAAGCAAATCATCCACGAAATAACCGGCGTCGTTATCCATCCAAAGTCCGAAATAAACGTCTTTCAGTGTATCCGTAACAGTCCCTCTGTTTACAATTGAATAACGAATATAATAAACGTTTTTATTAAAATCTTTGTCGTATTTAGTCCAAGTAGTTTGTCGAATTTCAATTCCTTGCGGGGAAACGTCCATATATCGTCTGTCTGCAGACGGAACGCCGTCATTGTAAACCGACCAAACAGTTACGTCGCCCAGAATATCGGGACAATCTTCGTTCTTGTCCCATTTCCCATTCCCATTTAAATCAACCGGATTGTAAACCCCGTCGCCGTCGCCATCATAAAAGTATGCGCCTTTTGCTACGGCGGCTCGCCAATTTTGCCAAGATTCGCCGAAAGGCGGGTCGGATGATTTAACGACGTAAACCGCCGATGAAGTATCGCCAATTGTTCCGCCAACGTAATCTTGTATATGCCTTAAAAGCGCCACTCCATTTGACCAAATTTCGCCGTTTGTTATTCCGGACATCATAAAACCGGCGTCGTAAATTACCGGTATGTTGTCATAAGTGTTAAGGGGAGAGTGTCCATTAATAAACGAGATAACGCCGTTACTTTCAACCGCAAACTTTGTGTTGCCGTTTCTCAAAACGTAAAAATTCCAGCCGCTTGTTGTGGAAGCGTCTAAAGTTAACGCTTGTAACGAGGCTTCTGTTTGATTTCCGTCTATTGCCCAAAACCCAACCGGATGCGATTCATCGTTAAAATCGGAATAATTAAATGTATATGTAACGCCGTATATTGAATCTCCGGCTACACCATCGTTATGTTCTCCGTCGTCGAACATTTCAGCGATTTGGTCACTGTTCAATGTAAGATAAACCATACGAAGATGTTGATCCGTAAAAGCGCGCGCTGAAGCTATTACAGTAACGTTATTCGGATAATTATCTACAATATGCGTTGAATAATCTTGAAGAAAAGGCGGATAAACATCTACCGAAATACCAAGTTTTCCATAATACGGTAAAGACGGAACATCGCTTCTTTTTGTTAAAAATACAGCAAACGGATTATCGCCGGAAGTCGAGATTCTTATATTCCAATCATCCTTAAACGATTTGGCAAACGCAACCGGTTCGCTCCAATTATTTCCGCCGTCTTCGCTCGTGATATAATAAACGTCTTTATTGAATTCTCCGTAAAGTTTTTTCTCGACCGTAAAAGAAAGCCAAAATTTCCCGGAAGTATCTTGAACTCCGTCAATGTTAGTAATTGTATTAGTACCTTGAAACGCGATTCCAAGTTCCGTCCAATTGCCGTACAATACATCGGAATTTTTTATAATAATTTTAGAAGTATCCGAGTCGATTCCGTTTAAAGCAACGGTATAATTTCCGGTTGCGAACTCAATAAAAGCAAACGAATTAATATCAAAAGGCGCAATATTATTAATTCGAACAAGAGATGACCACTCGGTTACATCCTCGCTCGACCAATAGTATAAATTATTGTACAACGCCATAAACGCATACAACATATCGGAATAATAGAGTTTGATTTCTCGCCCTGTTGAATAAATACTTATTGGCAACGACCATGTTGAACCGTTATCGTCGCTGTAAATTACTTGTGCGTCATTTGAGGAGAATTCTACTATAATTCTGCCTGTGGGAAGTTTAATCGCATCAAGAGAATGAATAAAATCCCCTGACCAAACAACTTCCGGCGTATCCCAAGTTGAACCGTTATCGTAGGAATGGGAAATGAACAGAGAATCATTTCCCATAATAAAGATTAAATGGTTATTTCCTAAATCAAGAATTTTTGCATTGCTTTTGTTGTTGTGTAAAGTGTAAGGGAATTTCATAATCTCGTTGAATTGCGCGCGTGTAATCAAGGAAAAACTCAACAGAAGCCAGAAAAGAATTGCCGTTCTCATTTTAATCTCTTTTTATTCTGTTTTGAAGTTCATGTTTTTTCAGTAGGGACAACTCGCGAGTTGTCCCTACAAAAATTTAACTACAAAAGAAAGTTAGATGTAAAAATTACTTAATCAAAACCATTTTGCGTGTTTGAATGAAATCCCCTGCTTGTAACGTATAGAAATAAACGCCGCTCGGTAAATACCTTGCATTAAACTGAAC
>WGAL01000323.1 GCA_015494845.1 Melioribacteraceae bacterium | reverse complement strand
GTCGTATTTCGCTTTCCATTCTTTTTGCATTTTGTCCAATTGCTCTTGCCATTCTTTAATTTGCGCGTCAAGTTGTTTCTGCGCGTCTTGCGCTTCGGGCATTTCCTTCATTATCGCTTCGGAATCGATATATCCGATTTTTTGTTGAGCGAAAACTGTAACTGAAAAGAAGGAAAGCAAAAGGAAAGAATACAATATTTTGTTTTTCATCGGCTACTCTTAATAAATTATTTCAGATAAAAAAATAATCTAATTATATTTTTGAATATAACAAAGGCAAGTCCGTAACTAAACGAACTTGCCTTTTACGGTATTTCCCGCCAAATTATTTTTTACCGCGTTTCAGCCAATCCAAAACTTTGAACGTGATGTCGTATTTTTCATCGCCGTAAAGCAGAACCGGAATTGTTTGGTTGCTGTCGAATACAAAACTCATTCCTTCCTGTTTCGCGACTTCTTTAATTGCGTCTTTAATTTTTTGTTTAATCGGCTCTAATATTTCTTGGTTCTTTTGATAAATTTCGCCGTTCGGTTGCCCGAATTTCTGTTGTTGGAATTGGTTTATTTCCATTTCTTTTTGAGCCATTTGCTGTTGGATTTCGCGTTGTTTATCCGGCGGCATATTTTGAAATTGTTTTTGAATTGCCGCGAGTTGTTGTTGGTAATCGTTCATCATACTGTCCAATTGCGCGCGCCATTTTGCAACAAGCGCGTCCAAATCGCTTTGCGCTTTTACGGCCGGGGGATATTGCGACAAAATAACTTCCGAATCGATATAACCGATTTTCAGACTTTGCGCGTTCAAAGATAAAGCGGTAATTGCAACAATAAACAAAACACTGAGTTTTTTCATTTTAACCTCTTTTTATATTAAACAAATAGTTTTCATTCAAACTTCAAATATATTAAAATCCTCGTCCGAATTGAAAATGGAAAATCCAACGCGGTTCCAAACCCTCGGCTTCGTATCTATCGAAACCGTAACCGTAATCAAATCCGATTAAACCGATTGGCTGAATTAGCAATCGCGCGCCAAATCCGACGGACCGGCGCAAGTCGAAGAAGTCCGCCGTTTGAATATTGTAAAATACGTTGCCTGCTTCTGCGAAAGCCAAAACGTAAATCGGCATCGGGTCGAGCGTAATCGCGGTTCTTAATTCCGCAGTGTATTTAACCAAAACGCGTCCGCCGATTACGTCGCCGTAAAAGTTGCGCGGACCGACGCTTCTGTCGTCGTAGCCGCGTAAAGGCGTGGTTGCGTAAACAAGTCCGCTGCCGCCCATATAAAAATATTCGAACGGCTGAATCATTGTCGTGGAAGTCAGTTCTTTAAGCGCGCCCAAATCGACGCCGAAATAAAAGGCAAGTCGCGGACTTCCGAACAAACGACGGTACCAGTCCGTAGTAATTCGGAATTTAAGATAATCGACGTTCCCCGGCAAAAAGGGACCGCCGGACATTTCTCCCATCAAAGTAATTTTAGAACCGCGAGAAGGGAAAATCGGATTGTCGATGTCGTTTCTCGTTAAAGTAAGCGCAATCGAATATTGATGCGAAATTCCTTCGGCGTACCATCTGCGGCCGTCTATTACGTTGTTGTATTGATATTTCAAAACCGCTTGAATGTAAAGAAAATTATCGGGCCATTTTAAGCGTCGTCCGGTTTTAAGACTAACGCCCGTCATACTCAAATCGTAAACGTAGCGTTGGCGCGTATCGAAAACGTTAAACCCGACCATTGTCGGCGTGTCCATAAACCACGGTTCGGTAAAACCGAGATTAAACGTGCGGTAGTAACTTCCCACGCCGAACATCCAGTTGAAATTCAAAATTTGTCCGCCGCCGAGTTTGAACGGATTTGTAATCGAAAAGTTGGAAAGCGTAACGCCAATTGAACCGCTGAAGCCGTAACTTCCGCTGTATCCGATTGAAGCGTTAAAATAATCGTTCGATTGCTCGGTAACCTTATAAATCAAATCGACCGTCGAATCGGAAACCGGACGGTAATCTATGCCTTCCTTGTAAAGTTTTTCGACGTTGAAATATTGCAGATTCGCCAATTGTTGCAAGCTGCGGAAAATCAGTTTTCTGTTAAAGTAAGAACCGGGAATTGAGTAAAGTTCACGGCGAATCACTTTATCCATTGTTTTAGTATTTCCGGTTATGTGAACTTTCCCAATTTTGTACCGGCTGTTTTCGTAAACCGTGATGTAAATATCGAGCGAATCTTCGCCTACTCGTTGTTCTTTCGTATCGACGCGGAAAGTTAAATATCCCATATCCTGATAAAGCGAAGAAACGTCGGTTTGTTCTTTGTTGAAGTAAAGATTTTGCTTGAACTTTTCGTAATTGAAAACGTCGCCTTTGTAAAAATCGAGATGCGCGTTCAAAATTCTATCCGGGAAAACAGTATTTCCTTCCCAATGAATGTTGCGAACCTTGTATTGCGG
>WGAL01000322.1 GCA_015494845.1 Melioribacteraceae bacterium | reverse complement strand
GATAAATTCGGTTCGGATTTCATCGAACTCCAAGCCCAAATTTGCAAGGCGTTCACGCAAGATTTTATCGGCGGCTTTCGCTTTTGTAAGCGCTTGCGGCCAAGAGTAAGTCAATTGTCCGATTGCGGAATAACCGCTATCGTATGACGCGGAAACTTTGTAGAACTCGGTTTCCGGTTTTCCCTTTACATTGTAAACTTTTACGCGATTGTTTCCCAAATCTTCAAGTTTTATCGAAGTAAAATCCGCAACGCAATCCGGCGTAATGTATTCTGTCGGGTCGCCGATTTCGTAAACGAGTTGTTCGGCAACCGTTTCAAAAGTAACCATTCCGCCGAGTTTTTCGTGCTTCGTGATAATTACGTCGCCATTCGGGTACGCTTCCGCGATAGGAAAACCGATTTGCGCAAAGTTCGGCACTTTCGTCCAATCGCCGAGGAAGTTTCCGCCGGTCGATTGCGCGCCGCATTCCAAAATGTGTCCGGCGACTGTTCCCGCCGCCATTAAATTGTAATTGTTTTTATCCCAGCCAAATTCGTAAATCATCGGCGCAAGCGTTAAACCGGTGTCGGTTGTTCGTCCGGTAATTACGATATCAGCGCCTTGTTGCAATGCTTCCACAATAGGAAATGCGCCGAAATAAACATTCGCGCTCAAAAGTTTGTCTTTAACAATTGTAATCGGCTCGCCCGTTTCCATATTGTTTAACAACGCGCCTTGCTCGATAATTTCGTCAATTCGCTCGCGAATATCGTCGCCGAGAACAACCGCAATTTTCAATCCGTCGATATTCAATTCTTTGGCTACTTCAAAAACCGCTTCTGCGCAAGCAACCGGATTTACACCGCCTCCGTTCGTAATTACCTTAAAACCTTTCTTTTTCAAATCAGGCAAAATTCTTTTCATCAAGTGCGGAATATCTTTTGCATAACCGAGTTTCGGATTTTTGTTTTTTTGTTTTTGTAAAATTGACATTGTAACTTCGGCAAGGTAATCCATTACGAGATAATCGATTTCGCCGTATTGCACTTGCCAAACCGGCGCGTCGATTAAATCGCCCCAAAAACCTTGTCCGGAAGCAATTCTGATTTTCTCTTTCATTTCACAAAGTCCTTCTTTCTATTCGTAAAATCAACAATTTTTTATTTCAAACGGTTAACTTTCCCCGTAGAACTAAACTAAACAAATTAATTTATTCGCTTTGGCGTATTGCAATTTGCGATTTACAATTCACAATTCACAATTATAAAATATTCATTCTGTAAGTGAATTACAACTTTTGTGTTGTTTTGTTAATGAGAGCTAAATCACATTGTAAACAAAATCATCTTAAAATATTTGCATTTAAAGACTTATAATTATATTTTTTAAGTATGAAAAAGTTAAACTTCATAATAATAGCGGTTGCATTATTTTCGTTTATTCAAATTATTGCGAGTTCAAACCTCGTAATGTTTAACGCTCACAGCGAGGGCGATAACATTGTTTTAACTTGGCAAACATCTTCTGAAAACGGAATATTTGAATTTGTAATTCAACGTCGCTCGGTTGACGGCGCGTTTGTAGATATTGACCGCGTTCGCGCAAAAGGAGATAATTCGTTTTACACTTACGTTGATGAAGATGTTTTTGCAAAAGACGCTCAGCTTTTTGTTTACAGATTGAAAATGACAAACTTCGACCCGAACGTACCTCCTACTTATTCGGAAGAAGTTGCTGTTTCGCACAACGTTTCCAGCGTAAAAAGAACTTGGGGAAGCATTAAAGCTTTATTCAGATAAACCGCGATGATAAAAACCGACGTTCCGATTATTCTTGCCTCAAAATCTCCGCGAAGAAAAAAATTACTTAAACAAATTGGTTTAAAATTCAGAACCGCAACTTTCGAGGTTGAGGAAAATCTCTCACAAGATGTTCGCCCGTACAACCTTGTACAACAGCTCGCAAAAGAAAAACTAGAAGCGGCGAAGTTAAGAATTAAGAATTCTATAATCATTACTGCCGATACAATTGTGGTTTTGAACGGCAAAATTATAGGCAAACCGCGAACCGAAAAAGAAGCGATTGCGATGCTGAAAAAACTTAGCGGCGCAAAACACAACGTTTACACCGGCTTTGCAATTTATAACGGCACAAACGGAAAAGAAATTATCGGCTACGAAAAAACTTGCGTCGCTTTCCGCGAACTTGAAGATGCGGAAATAAAGGAATATGTAAAATCGGGAAGCCCAATGGACAAAGCGGGCGCGTACGGAATTCAAGACGATTACGGCGCGGTTTTCGTAAGAAAGATTTCCGGCTGTTATTATAATGTCGTGGGACTACCGCTTGCAAAAGTTTACCAAGCGCTTAAATCGGTAATTTAAGTGAAAAAATATGCCAAATATGTAATTCCTACCATTTTATTTTCTGCGGCGTTTTATGTTCTGCTTTCTTTCTACGGAAATTGGGAAAAAATAGTCGAGCTATTTTCAAAATTCGATTACAAAATCATTCCGTTTTTGCTTGCGCTTTCCTTGCTTAATTACTTTTTCCGTTTTCTCAAATGGCATTATTATTTGCGGAATGTTTCGCGCGAGGTCGGCTTTTGGGAATCTTTCCTTGTGTTTCATTCGGCGTTGGCTTTAAGTTTTTCGCCCGGGAAAGTCGGCGATTTGATTAAATCGTATTTCTTGAAGGAAAGTCACAATTTGGAAGTCAGCAAAACCTCGCCGATTGTTTTGGTTGAGCGCATAACCGATTTTACTTCGCTACTTCTTATTTCAATTGTCGGCGCCTTTGCTTTCGGTTACGGACACGGCGCGGTTCTTGCGGTTTCTTCTTTTTTTCTTGTTCTGATTATTTTGTTGAGCGTACCGAAAATCGGAATAAAGATAATCGACTATTTCGGTAAATTTAATTTTTTTGAAAAAATGCTCGAACCGTTCAAAACGGCTTACGCTACTTCCAATCAATTGCTAGCTCCTTCAAAATTGTTGTTGATGACGCTTTTTAGTCTCGTTGCTTGGTTCTTTGAATGTTTGGGATTTTACATAATTCTAATTAACTTTAAAGTTCAGATTTCTTTGTTTGGCGCATCGTTTATTTACGCGTTTTCAACAATTATCGGGGCAATTACGATGGCGCCGGCAGGCGTCGGTTTTACCGAAGGTTCTTTAACATTTTTGATAATTCAAAACGGCTCGCCGAAAGATGTTGCGGTTGCGTCAACGTTGCTTGTGCGTCTCGTAACACTTTGGTTCGCCGTAATTGTAGGAATTGCGAACTTATTTGCTTATAAGTTTTATAAAGGAAGTGAAAATAAATTAATAATAAAAGGAGGAAAAAATGGCTGAGCAAAATGAAGGTCTCGGAAAAGGTATGTTAATCGGTTTCTTGACAGGGGGAATAGTTGGAGCGGTTCTCGGTTTGCTTTATGCACCGAAATCCGGGAAAGAACTCAGAGGCGATTTGAAAGAAAAAGCCGATGATCTTTTGGAAGAAGCTGAAAAAGTTCTCGACAACGCAAAAGAAAAAGCAGACGAAGCGATTAACGAAGGCAAAGAAAAAGCCGATAAAATGGTCGAGGAAGCTAAGCAAAAAGTTAACGAGTTGATGGAAGAAGCGGAAGAAATTTTAGAAGAAGCAAAAAAAAAAGCAGACGTAATGATTGATGCGGGAAAAGAAAAACTCAGCGAACAAAGCGAAAAGTTAAAATCCGCAGTAAAAGCCGGCGTTGAGTCATTCAAAAAACAAAAAGATGCTGCGGAAAATCAGAGTGACGAAAACGCAGAAGGTGAATAATGACCGTTGTTGATGTTCTTCTTTCGTTATTAATTATCGCGGCAATTGTTCTTATCTTTTTCATAATTAAATTTTTGCAGAACACAACGGAATCGATCGCAAAAGCGGTTGATTCCGTTTCTAATATTGAAAAGAAAATCTCGGAACTCTCCGAAAAACTTTCCGAAGCCGTAGAAAACATTAACGAAATTTCCGAACAAGGCGTAACGCTTACCGACAAAATTAAAACCACAGTCGATACCATAGAAACCGCCGTAAGCCGAATTAAAGCGCTTTTGCCTTCTTCTACCGAAGAAGACGAAAACGTTTCGGTAGAAAACGTGGAAGCGCGAGTAAACAACGTTGTCGCAACGTTAAAAGCGTTTTCATCAGGATTTAGGGCTTTCTTTAATACGATAAAAAGCAAGTAAACAAAAATATAGGAGGTATTTTGAAAGAATACAAAGTTAACGATATCAGGAATATTGCTTTCATTGGGCACGGCGGCAGCGGAAAGACTTCCTTTGCGGAACTAATGCTTTTCACTGCCGGGGAAACGAACAGAATAGGAAAAGTCGAAGAAGGAAACACCGTCTCCGATTTTAACGCAAACGAAATCGAAAGGCAAATTTCAATTTCAACTTCCGCGCTGCACGTGGAATGGCAAAACAAAAAAATTAATTTTCTTGATACTCCTGGTTACACCGATTTTATCGGACAAGTAAATTCCGCGCTGCACGTAGCCGACGTTGCTGTAGCGGTTGTAAAAAGCGTCGAGGGCGTGGAAGTGGGAACCGAAGCCGTTTGGGAAATCGTTCGCGAAAACAAAATGGGCGGCGCGGTTGTAATCAATAAAATCGACAACGAGCATTCGAATTTCGAGAACGCTTTTAATATCGTAAAAGACCGTTTAAGTTCCGACGCGACGATTATTACTTTTCCTGTAAAAGAAGGAACCGGCGCAAATTCGGTAATCGATATTGTTACAATGAAACAATATACTTACGGCGAACCAGGCTCCAAAAAAGTAGATGTTTCCGATATTCCTGCCGACTTGCAAGAAAAAGCGGAACAACTTCACGAAGAATTAATTGAAAAAATTGCCGAATCGGACGAAGAATTGATGAACAAATTCTT
>WGAL01000321.1 GCA_015494845.1 Melioribacteraceae bacterium | reverse complement strand
CCCATACACGCTTGATTATATTTATTTGATGACAGAAGATTTTATCGAACTTCACGGCGATAGAAACTACGGCGACGACAAAGCGATTATCGGCGGGTTCGCGAAAATCGACGGACAAAAAGTAATGATTATCGGGCATCAGAAAGGACGCGATACAAAATCGAATATTTACAGAAATTTCGGTATGCCGAATCCGGAAGGTTACCGCAAGGCGTTGCGACTTATGAAGCTCGCAGAAAAATTCAACGTGCCGGTCGTTACATTAATCGACACACCCGGAGCGTTTCCCGGACTTGAGGCGGAAGAACACGGACAAGCAGAAGCGATTGCGCGAAATCTGTTCGAGATGTCACGTTTGCGCGTTCCGATAATTGTTGTGATAATCGGCGAAGGCGCAAGCGGCGGCGCGCTCGGTATCGGCGTTGGCGATAGAATTTTGATGCTTGAAAACACTTGGTATTCGGTAATCAGTCCGGAATCGTGTTCGAGCATTTTGTGGCGCAGTTGGGATTACAAAGAACAAGCGGCGGAAGCGTTAAAACTCACCGCGGAAGATTTAATTCAATTCGGAATAATCGATGTAATTGTTCCCGAACCGCTTGGCGGCGCGCACAAAGACCACAAACAAATGGCGGAAACGCTTAAAGAATATTTGTTGAAAGAATTGAAACCGCTTTTGAAATTAAATCCCGAAAAACTTATTGCTAAACGTCTTGAGAAATTCGCAAAAATGGGCGTTTACGAAGAATAAAAATTAAACTAAAATTTTTGGAATTGGAATGGGAAATTTTAAGGCTAAAATCAGAGTAAGATACGCCGATACCGACCAAATGGGCTTTGTTTACAACGGAAAATATTTTGAATATTTTGAAGTTGCAAGAACCGAATATTTGCGCTCGCGTGGACTTTCCTACCACGATTTGGAAAAAGCTGGATTTATGTTGCCGGTTGTTGAAGCAAATGTGAAATACAAAAAACCGATTTACTACGACGATGTTATCGAAATTGAAACCTGGGTTGATAACGAACAACTTCCGGTTGTGCATATTGAATATATTATCCGCAGACAAGGCGAAGATTTAATTTTATCGGAAGGATTTACGCGCCACGTTTTTATCGATTCCGAAAGAAAACGTCCTGTGCGTCCGCCAAAACTTTATCTCGACGTAGTTAAAGATAAATAACGCAATGCCGAAAAATCCGACAATTGCAAAATCCGTAAATAAAATTTCAACGCAATATGTTTAGCAAAATCAAAGAACTCGCAAAAGATTCTGCCGTTTACGGATTAAGCACAATTGTCGGACGCTTCCTTAATTTTCTGCTCGTTCCGTATTACACAAACGTAATTGCGCCGCAAGCGCTTGGAATTTATTCCAATGTTTACGCTTACATCGCATTTATGAATATTGTTTACCTTTACGGAACGGACGTCGCCTATATGAAATACGCCGCGTTCGAAAAAGAAAATAAGAAGAAAATTTTCTCCACTTCGTATTCTTCTGTTTTAATTACTTCAATTTTCATTTCTTTAATTCTTTTATTCTTTCGCGAACCGCTTTCCGGGTTAACACGACTAACCGGAGATTACAGCGAAATTTTTTACTATGTGGTTTTGATTTTGTTTTTGGACGCCGTCGCTGTAATTCCGTTCGGCAATATGCGGCTCGAAAGAAAAACGGTAAGGTTCGCGTCAATAAAACTCGTAAACATTCTAATAAATCTTGCTCTGAATATTTACCTAATCAGTTTTTTGAAAATGGGAATAAAAGGAATTTTTGTCGCCAATCTCGTTGCGTCGCTTTTCTCATTAATTGCAGTGACGCCGGAAATTCTGAAATACTACAACTTCCGCATCGATTTCGATTTTCTGCGCAAAATTCTAAAATTCGGAATTCCTTACCTTCCCGCAAGTATGGCGGCGATGATTGTTCAAGCTGCCGACCGCCCGATTTTGCTTGAGCTTAAAGGAAAAGAAGCAGTTGGAATTTATTCGGCGAATTACAAACTCGGAATTTTTATGATGCTTTTCGTCTCGATGTTTCAATACGCTTGGCAGCCTTTTTATTTGAACAACGCAAAAGAGCCGCGCGCAAAAGAAATTTTCGCGAAAGTAATGACGATTTTTCTCGTTGCCGCATCTTTGATTTGGATTACTCTAACTCTGTTTATTGACGATTTGGTGAAAATCGAGATTTTAAGCGAAAGGTATTTTATCGGACAAAAATATTGGAGCGGAACATTTATTGTTCCTATGATTTTGCTCGCTTATGTTTTTAACGGAATTAACGTGAACTTGCAAGCCGGTTTTTACATTAAAGACAAGACAAAATATTTGCCGGTCGTAACAAGCGTTGGCGCATTGATTAACATTGCGGCGAACCTTATTTTAATTCCCGTTTACGGAATTTTCGGCGCGGCGATTGCAACGCTTGCGAGT
>WGAL01000320.1 GCA_015494845.1 Melioribacteraceae bacterium | reverse complement strand
GAGCGAAAACCGGAAGCAGCAAATATTCGTATATCGTCAAATAAAACTTAAACATATTTTTTTCTAAATTTCTTAAACTCTTCGAACAAGTATTTCGGCTTAATTTCTTTCATACATTTAAAATGACCTTTCGGACAACTTTCGCGTCCGATGTGCGAACAAGGTTTGCAAGATAAAGAATTATTTTCTAACAATAAACTGCGCGAAGTAAACGGCGCAAAGCCAAACTCCTTTACGGACGAACCAAAAATCGCAATTACCGGAACGCCGATTGCCGTGGCAAGATGCATTAGTCCGGAATCGTTACAAATTGCGACCTCGCAAGTTTGCATTTCTCTTGCAAGAGCAAATAAATCGTCGTCAACGCTTTTATTTTTAACGACAGCTGTTTTCTCCGAAATTTCCGCACAAATTTGTTTATCGGAACTTCCACCGAGCGCGACAATTTCAAATCCGTCGCTTGCCGCGTATTCGGAAAATTCAATAAAATATTCCACCGGATAACGCTTGGTAAAATGTTGCGCGCCTGGACAAATACAAATCTTGTTTTTCCGCGGCTTCCATTCCGCCTTGCCGTCGGGTAAAAAGAACTCGAAATCCTCGTACGAAACCGCGAGTTTTTCATCGATACTTCCGGCGTAAAGTTCGGGAATGCTTTTTATTTTTTCGAACCGGTTTATTTTGAAATTAACGAGCAAAAATTTGTTTAATGTCGGTTTCTTAAACGCCGTAAAATTAAGGTTCACCGCGCGCGTGATTTTTTTTGAGCGACGATTATTTTGTAAATCGATAACGAAATCGAAATTCTGTTTTTTCAGTTCTTCAATCGCCGCTTGCGGATTGTTTTTATCGTATTCATAAATCGATTTCAAATACGGATTAAAACGAATTGCGTCGGCGTAATTCTTATTTATAACGAAAGAAAAATTTTTATCGGAAAAGTTTCTTTTAAGCGACTTGATTACGGGAATTGTCAAAAGCGCATCGCCGAGCGAGGATAGGCGAATGATTAATATATTCTGCGCGTTTTGAATTTTCGAGTTCATTAAAGTTCCGTAAAATTAAGCAGTAAACATTTTTTAATAAGAAAATTAAAAATAAGAAACGCTTTCGTAAAATGGCGGGAGATTATTTTTGAGTAATGAGTGACGCGTTCCGCCAAAGGCGGAGAGTGACGAGCAAAAAAATTAATTTTGAATTTTTAACTGATAGCACGCAGATTTACACTGATTGATTATGATTAAGCGTTCAGAATCACAATCCATTATTCCAACATTCCAGTATTCCATTATTCCACTAAGAGCTAAGAACTTTGAACAATTAATCTTCAATTTCCTGCAACATATTCAAATAACTTTTGTAGCGCACGGAAGAAATTTCGCCGCGTTCAACGGCTTCTCTTACGGCGCAACCCGGTTCGTGCAAGTGCGTGCAAGAATTAAATTTGCATTCGGATAAATACGGCACAAAGTCGATAAAATAATGCCCTAAAAATTCTTTCGTAATTCCGTACGGCTCTATCTCCCTTACGCCTGGCGTGTCGATAACCGAAACGTTTTCATTTACTTTAATTAAAACACTCGTAACGGTCGTGTGCTTTCCTTTGTTCGTGTAATCGCTGATATTTCCAACTTTGAGCGAAAGTCCGTACAGTGCGTTCAACAGCGAAGATTTCCCCACACCAGATTGTCCCCAAAAGATGTTTGTTCCATTTTGCAAAAGAGATTTTACTTCTTCGATATTGATTTTTTGCTCAACACTAACCGGAAGAATTTCATAGCCAATTTCCTCGTAAAGCGAAATCCATTTTTCCCTTTTGTTTTCAGCGTCCAAATCGATTTTATTTAAAACAATCAGCGGTTCAATGCCGGAACTTTCCGCGATGACGAGCATTCTATCTACAAAGCGGTTGTTAAAATTAGGCGATAAAATACTTGAAACAACAATTAATTTATCAACGTTTGCCGCGACAATTTGTTCAAGACGCTCACCCCTTTTACCG
>WGAL01000319.1 GCA_015494845.1 Melioribacteraceae bacterium | reverse complement strand
GCAATTTACGTCGATCCGCTAAACAACAAATGGATTGGAACAAGCGACGGCGTTTATTACCTTTCCGCCGACGGTTACACGGTTTTCGCTCAATATTCAACGGATAATTCGCCGCTTCCTTCAAGCAAAATAAACGACATAACAATGAATAAAAACGACGGCGGAGTTTATTTTGCAACCGACCGCGGAATTACGGTTCTGCGAACCGCCGCGATTGAGCCGGTAAAAAAATTCGGCGAACTTTTTGTTTATCCCAATCCTTTTTACGTTAGCAGAAACGAAACGCTCACGATAGAAGGGTTGATTGAAAATTCGCAAATTAAAATTTTCACAATCGACGGAAAACTTGTCGCTTCGAGCGAATACGGAAACGTAAGTTCGCCGGGCGGAAGAATAGCGCTTTGGAACGGTTACGACGTTAACGGCGAAAAAGTCGCTACGGGAATTTACATCGTAGTGGCATACAACGAAGAAGGCGGCGAATCGGCATCGACAAAATTAGCCGTAATCAGGGAGTAATATTAGTGATTTCGGTTCGAGATTTATCAATCGGGTTCGGGGGAAATCCGCTTTTCGAAAACGCAAATTTTAAGATAGAACGCGATGATAAAATCGCGCTTGTCGGTTCGAACGGCGCAGGCAAAACAACTTTGTTGAGAATAATAGCCGGCGAAGAAGAACCGGACGAAGGCGAAATTCAAAAACAAAAGGGAATATCCGTCGGTTATTTGCCCCAAGAATTTTTGGAATTAAAAGGCGGAACGGTTTTCGACGAAGTAAAATCGGCGTTAAAATTACACAACGAACTCGAAGCCGCCGAAAATATTATTCAAGAGCGACTTTCCTCGGAAAAAATTTCGCGTTCCGAAAAAGAAAAATTGCTGCGCGAACTCGGCGAAATACAGCATAGAAAAGAAATTTCCGATTATTATTCCGCCGAAGCGAAAATAAAAAGAACGCTTACGGGCTTGGGTTTTGCCGAAAAAGATTTTTACAGAAGCATCGACGAGTTTTCCGGCGGCTGGAAAATGCGCGTTCACCTCGCTAAAATTCTCGTTGCCGAAAACGATTTGATAATGCTCGACGAACCGACAAACCACCTCGATTTGTTTTCTCTGCGCTGGCTAATCTCTTTTCTCGAAAATTTCAAAGGCGCGCTCTTAATCGTTTCGCACGACAGATATTTCATCGAGCGAATCACAAACAAAACATTTGAAATTTCGAACCGGAAAATCAACGCTTTCCCCGGTAAATTCCCGGACTATTTAAAATTCAAAAAGGAACGCGAAGAGCAACTGTTGTCGCTGAAAAAAAATCAGGAAAAGAAAATAAGGGAAACGCAAAAGTTTATCGAGCGTTTCCGCTATAAAGCGACGAAAGCAAAGCAAGTTCAAAGCAGAATAAAGTTCCTTGAAAAACTCGAAAAAATCGAGATTGAAAACGCCGAAAGAGAAATTAAAATCAAGTTTAACGAACCGCCTCGATTGCCAGCAATTCCGCTCGAAGTTAAAAACGTTTACAAATCTTACGGCGAATTAAAAGTCCTCGAAGACGTAAGTTTTACGCTTGAACGCGGCGACAAAATGGCATTCGTCGGCGTAAACGGCGCGGGGAAATCCACATTGGCGAAAATTATTTCCGGCAAATTGTTTCCCGATAAAGGTAAGGTGATTGTTCACGAAATGACAAAAGTCGGCTATTACTCGCAGGAAGTTGCGGACAATCTCGATATGAACGCCGACGCGCTCGATACGCTTATGCGCGAAGAACACGATTACACGCTCGCTCAAATCAGAAGCATTCTCGGCGCGTTCCTTTTTTCGGACGACGACGCATTTAAGAAAGTAAGCGTTTTATCGGGCGGAGAAAAATCGCGCCTCGCCTTGGCTCGATTATTATTGCAGAAAACAAATTTGCTTGTCTTGGACGAACCGACAAACCACCTCGATTACGCTTCGAAGGAAGTGTTACAAAAAGCGTTGATTGATTTTCAAGGTTCGGTAATTCTTATTTCCCACGACGTCGATTTTATGAAGCCGTTCATTAACAAGGTTTTGCTTTTCGAGAACAAACGCGTTAAACTTTTCCACGGAGGAATTGAATATTTCCTGAAAAAATTTTCATTCGAAAATGCTATTTCTAAACCGGCGCACGAAAACAAAAACGAATTGTCGCGAAAGGAATTAAAACGGCGCGAAGCGGAATTGCGGCAGAAGAAATTCCGCGCGACAAAAAATTTGAAAGAACGCATTGAAAAACTTGAAAACGAAATTGAAACGCTTGAAGAAAAAATTGCTTTTCTTCAAAACGAAATGACGAAAGAGGAAGTTTATTCCAATCCGCAAAAGATGAAAGAAGTGCAAACGAATTTTAAAAATTCAAAGGAAACGTTAAACGCCGCATTAACGGAATGGACGGAATTAAGCGAACAACTCGAAAAGATTGAAAAAGAGTTTGATGTTTAATTTGTTCTTGGTTCGTAGTGCAGGAGTTCTTGGTTCATTTTTCACCGCTAAGACGCAATCCGCCAAAGGCGGACGCTAAGAATCCACGCGTCATTACGTGCGAAGCGAAGTGAAGCGCGCAATCTGTTAAATTGTAAACTCAAGCTTAAATCCGACAGTCCGCCTCGGGCGGAGCCACGTCAGTCGCTACGCGACTTCCTCGCAATGACGAATTAATCTAAGTTTAGACTTCCAATTCTTTTCTCAAAAATTTTCCGGTTAAGCTTTCCGGGTTTTGCGCGATATCTTCCGGCGCGCCGGTTGCGATTATTTCGCCGCCGTATTTCCCGCCGCCCGGTCCTAAATCGATAATGAAATCCGCTACTTTTATCACGTCCAAATTATGCTCGATAACAAGAACCGTGTTTCCTTTTTCCACAAGGCGGTTTAACACGCCGAGCAAAATGTTTACGTCTTCAAAATGCAGTCCGGTCGTCGGTTCGTCCAATACGTAAAGCGTTTTGCCTGTTCCGACTTTACTCAATTCAGTAGCGAGTTTTACGCGTTGCGCTTCGCCGCCGGAAAGCGTTACGGCTTGTTGCCCCAATTTTATGTAACCTAAACCGACGTCTAAGAGCGTTTGCAATTTTCTTTTTATTCGCGGATAATCCTCGAAAAATTCAAGCGCCTCTTTAACCGTCATTTCAAGAACGTCGGAAATTGTTTTCCCTTTGTGTAATATTTGTAGCGTTTCCGGATTGTAACGTTTTCCGTTGCACGCTTCGCAAGTTACGTAAACGTCGGGCAAAAAATTCATTTCAATTTTCTTAACGCCGGCGCCTTGGCATTCTTCGCAGCGTCCGCCTTTTACGTTAAAACTGAATCTTCCGGGCTTGTAGCCGCGCGCTTTCGAGTCCGGCAATTCCGCAAACAAATCGCGGATAAAAGTAAACAATCCCGTGTAAGTCGCCGGATTTGAACGCGGCGTGCGTCCTATCGGCGATTGATCGATTTCGATAATTTTATCGACATTTTCCAATCCCGTAATTCCGCCGTAATGCAACGGAACGACTTTTGAATTGTAAATCTTTTTCTTCAAAATTCTCACGAGCGTTTCGTTAATCAAACTCGATTTACCCGAGCCGCTAACGCCTGTAACCGCGATAAACATTCCCAAGGGAATTTCGAGCGTTACGTTTTTTAAATTGTTTCCGCTTGCGTTAGTAATTACTAACTTCTTGCCGTTCCCTTTTCTTCGCTCGGAAGGAATTTCAATTCTCTTTTTATTTTTCAAATATTGAACCGATAAGGATTTTTCATATTCGGCTTCACTTAAAATATTTTCAAACGTATCCGCGGCGCAAACGTAACCGCCGCGTTCGCCCGCGCCCGGTCCCAAATCCACAATAAAATCGGCGTTCTCGATTGTCTCGCGGTCGTGTTCGACGACAATTACGGTGTTTCCCAAATCGCGCAGTTTTTTCAGCGAATTAATCAGTCGCTTGTTGTCGCTTTGATGCAAGCCGATACTCGGTTCGTCGAGAATGTAAAGCACGCCGGCAAGTTGAGATCCGATTTGAGACGCGAGCCGAATGCGTTGCGATTCCCCGCCGGATAGCGTTCTTGAAGAACGGCTTAACGTTAAATAATTTAATCCGACGTTTGACAAGAATCCCAAGCGTTTCGTAATCTCTTTTAATATCGGTTCGGCGATAATTGCTTTTTGTCCGGTAAAATTTAGATTGCTGAAAAATTCCAACGCTTCGTCGATTGGCAAACCGGAAACTTCCGCAATGTTCTTGTCTGCAATTTTAACCGCAAGCGATTCTTTTTTCAATCTGCCGCCGTTACAAGCCGGACATTTTTTCGTCGTCATAAAAGATTCCGCCCACTCGCGGATTTTCGGCGAGTTCGTGTTTTCGTAATAATGCTTTACGTAATGAATTACGCCGTTAAATTTGTGCGAGTAACTTACTTCTTGTCCGCCGCCGAATTTATAAACGATATTCAGTTTACCCTCGCTTCCGTAAAGAATTGCGTTAAGTTGTTTTTCGCTCAAATCTTTTATCGGCGCGTCAAAATCAAAGCCGTAATTTTCAGCCAACGCTTCCAACTGATTGAAAATCCAAATGTTTCGCGGTTTTCCCAACGCTTCAATCGCGCCTTCGTTTATTGTTTTCGACCTATCTGGAATAATTAATTCAACGTCGATTTCGCTTATCTCTCCCAAGCCGTCGCAAACTTCGCACGCGCCGTAAGGCGAATTAAACGAAAACGAGTTAGGCGCAAGTTCCGAAAAACTTATTCCGCAATAATTACACGAAAGATGGCGACTGAGCAATTTATCTTTCTCGCCGTCAAAAATTATTACCGTTCCGTTGCCGTAATTTAGCGCAACGTCAAGCGATTGACTTAAACGGAAGCGCGATTTTCCTGTAACTTTTAGCCTGTCCACCACAATTTCAATGTCGTGAATTTTGTAACGCTCAAGTTTCATATCTTTTACGATTTCCTTAATCTCGCCGTCGATTCGCGCGCGCAAAAATCCTTCTTTCGCCAAATCGGAAAAAAGTTCTTTGTAATGCCCTTTCCTTCCTTTTATTACAGGCGCAAGAACCGAAATTTTCTTGCCGGAAAACTCATCCAAAATTATATCAATCATTTGGTCAGGCGATTGTTTTTCAACCGCACGGCCGCAACGGTAGCAATACGGCGTTCCCACGCGAGCGTAAAGAAGGCGCATAAAATCGTAAATTTCGGTAGTCGTTCCCACGGTCGAACGCGGATTTCCGCTTGTGGTTTTCTGCTCGATTGAAATTGTGGGGCTTAATCCTTCAATCAAATCGACGTCCGGTTTTTCCAGCATTCCCAAAAATTGGCGGGCGTAAGCGGAAAGCGATTCGATGTAACGCCTTTGGCCTTCGGCGTAAATTGTATCGAACGCAAGCGATGACTTGCCGGAACCGGAAAGTCCGGTAATGACCGTAAACGTGTTGTGCGGGATTTCCAAATCGATATTTTTAAGATTGTGTTCCCGCGCGCCTTTTATGATTATTTTATTCTTTTTCATCAAACAAATTCGGAAAATTTTAAACTTTTAAGTTATTGAATTCATTGCGAAATAAGAAATTTTTAATACTTTGTAATTTTGAATTTTTCCTTATGATTTTTAGAATTTTAACCACGACTCGGTTATTGGAAAAATTATTATATTTGCTAATTATGGATGAATTAAAAACGATATTTGCCGAAATACCGAAATTAGACAGGAAAAAATTCGAATCAATCATAAAAGTATTTACTCTTACTTTCTCGGATGTAAAAATCGAGGAATTGGAATTCGATGAAATCGGTCCGAATTATTTGGTATCATTAAGAATTTCCGCAAAATATTACACTACTTTAATTGAAAAACTTACGTTGAATAAAATCAAAGTTTTAACAAACGACCCGGAAGCGGAAAGAGTTATTGACCATGCAAAAGGAAGATTAAAAAAAAGAGAGACCAAAGGTTTTGACGGGTGGGACGGACTTGCGAGAATTGGCGAACCAAAAAGAAATGATGACCCTATTGAAAAAATTGTTGAAGACGGCGATTATATTGAAATTATCAGAATAATCAACGATTTGGACGGCGACAAAGCAAGACGTGAAAAAGCCAAGCAAAATTTGGAAACCGCCGTAAATATTGCCATTCAAAAATATTACAACGAAGCTCTCGTTAATCCCAGATTGATAAATACCAATATAGATAAAATTCTCGAAATCGCTTCCGACGGTTTTTTAAAAGCTCGCAACCACACTAATTTATTGGAACGCGCGGCGCAAATAGCAATAGACCTTGCGCTTTCAGACCCGAGGTATTATGAAAAACTAATTTTGATTGGCAATGATATTTATTTACCGCCTAAAATAAATTTAAAAGCGATTATCGCGTTTACAAAAGCTACTTTTGCCGATAAACAAACTTTCAGAGAGCAAATCAGATTTGCATTAAAATATGCTAACCTCAAACAACTCGTTCGTGCTTACGATCAAGCAAAAGGGGAGTTTTCGACTGATGAAAGAAAAATTATAAAAACTTTTGCCACTTTCATAAACCAACAGCGAACGCATGTTTAACGCCCCGGTAGCTCAGCAGGATAGAGCGGCAGTTTCCTAAACTGCGGGTCGGAGGTTCGAATCCTCTCCGGGGTACAAATTTTATTGAAGTTAAATATTTTATAGTTTAATTTTACCGATAAAAAACGGAGGTATATGAAAAATTAGCTATACGATTTCTTTATTTTTCTTTCGAGTTAAATTATTAGAAAATTATTCGTAAAATATAATTTCATTACAAATAAGTTACCGCTGTTACTTGCCGCAATTTTTTTTGTTGCGGTATTTTTTACAAACAGCGGAAACCCACGTGCCGCCGATTCTCCGAATTTTTCAGGCGATTTGAATTTTCTTATTCCTGACGATTCGCTAACAGCAAGCGACAGCGCGCTCGCGCAAACCGTTCAACAGCCGGATACAACTTTTCAAGATTCAACCGCGCGCGTAAAATATTTCAAATACAAACGGAAACCCCAATACACAACATATTTTGCCGTTCCGCATCAAAGTTCTTTTTTTGCTAAGCCTTCCAAGCGTTATGTTAATCGCGTAATTGAAATTGATTCAACCGGACAAAACGTTATTATCCGTGAGCTAATTGCAGGCAAAGAAATAACTCCGCCTTTAATTATCCCTGTTGAAAAATTCATTCAAATGCGACTAGCCGCAAACCAAAGAAAGATGCTCGAAAAAGAAGCGTATAAATATCAGCTCAAAACCGAAGGCGATGACTTAACCGACATTCTTTCCGGCATTACGAACATTTCAATTCCTTTGCCGAACACCGGATTTTTAAGCATCTTCGGGCCTCCGAAAATCAGTTTGAGAATAAACGGCGCGGTAGATATTCACGGCGCATGGCGAAACGAAACGACGGAAGGTTTAACCGCCTCGCTTTTGGGAAACACGAAAAACGAACCGGATTTTTCGCAACAAGTACAAATTAATGTTAGCGGAACAATCGGTGATAAACTTAACATTTCCGCCGACTGGAACACGGAACGCTCGTTTGAATACGAGAATCGGCTTAAAATTAAATACACCGGCTACGACGATGAAATTATTCAAAGCATTGAAGCCGGTAACGTAAGTTTGAAAACCGCTTCGTTAATCGGCGGCAGCGAAGCGCTTTTTGGTATTAAAGCAAAATTTCAACTTGGACCCTTTTCTTTAACAACAATCGCATCGCAAAAGAAAGGCGAAGTGCAAAGCGTGGACGTTAAAGGCGGCGCGCAAACAAAAGATTTTG
>WGAL01000318.1 GCA_015494845.1 Melioribacteraceae bacterium | reverse complement strand
GATTTGTAAATATGATCGCCAAGCGAATCCTCTTCCATAAACGGTTTGCCGTCTTTATCCAACTTACCGGCTGTTGACCAATCCCAATAAGTATTTACGGAATTAACTTTTGCGTAAATCGGAATATGGCAAGTTTGGCAAGAAACTTTTAGCGTGTGTTCGTTCAAAATGTTTTGTTTATGCGGCGTGTTGCTATGACAAGATTCGCAAGTCGCTCTTCCGATGTTTTGCGAAGCAATAGAATAAAGTTTGCCGGAAATTTGGTGATGTTCCGTTTTGTGGCAATCGATACAAACCAAATTTGCGCCAACATCCGTCATATGAATATCAACATCGGGAGACGGATGGAACATACTTTTTTCCAAATCGCCGTGTTTTACGTTGTTGCCGCCGCCGCCGAAGAAGTGGCAAACGCCGCAATTATCGCGTGTCGGGCGTCCGACGCTTTGCGCTACAGTTTTCAAATTCACATTTGGAGCTGGCGCTCCGCCCATATTACTGCCTTTAACATACGTTAAAGATTGGTCATGACAAACCAAACAGTCAATGTCTTCCTTATTTTTGTAATTAAAATCATCATCGCCAATATTGTAACTAATGTGGCATTTACCGCAACTTTTTGTGTTTCCTATTGTCGAAATACAAAAGTTATTGATGATATTTTTTTTACCAAGATACGCAATACCTTTACCTTTTACGTAAACGGGTCTCTCCCATTGCCAGTGATTGGTTTGCATAATTTCAGTAGCGGCATTGGGGTGACATGTTAAGCACGCTTTGGTTACATCTTGGGGTCTTTTGAAATTTTGCTGTAATACAGCATATTTGCTGTGATCAACAACTTTTTTCTTAGGTTTTGAGTACTCTTCTTTAAGTTTATCCAATTTGGTGGGATAAGTGTAGGGATCTTTGTAATAATTATACCCTATTATAAAAACAAGTCCCAAAACCAAGAATGTCAAATAAGTTTTAACCATTTTATCTCCGTATAAAACTACTTGTTTAAATTAATTTTTTACACAATTAAAAATATACCTAAATAAAAAGATAATCAAGTCTATTTATTTATTTTATTACAAAAAAATAAAAAAAGCGACTTACCAGTAGGCAAGTCGCTTTCGGTTTAGGGGTATATGCAACAAGATTAATGCAATGAAGCCACTCTATACATTTTAATTGATAAAACAATAAAACGGACAACTTGAATAATTAAACATTTGCGTCTAAATCGCTCACTTTTCAGCGGATACATACCGAAGTTCCAATCGGTATAATTGCGTTCCTCCCATGTTGTTTGCAAATGTTTTTCGTGATGTTTGAAAGACATATCTATTCTCCTTTAATTTTTTAGTCAGGAATTAAGAACCAACCCGGATAAGCTTTTGCTTTGTACATAAAAGCGTAGTGCATTACCCATTTAAACCAGTGACCGGCAATTCCCGGTTCACCCATTGTGTAAGAAATATCACGACCGAAATCCGGATATTTCTTAAAGTCAGGAATTGTCGGGTAAACGCTCATTGTGCCTGCTAAACCGCGAATTCCATAACTCATGGAAACAACACAGATAGAAGCAAATTTTGCCATCGATGCGTGACGAATAAACGGAGCATCCAACGGTAAATTATTTTTAATTAAATGTGCAATGTTAGTTGCAACTGCGTTGCCCATTACTGCGCTCGGCATCCCGGTTCTTGGCGGAGCCGGAGTTAATGGTCTGCCGCTTGCAGTCGTTCTCGGTCTTGAAATTGGATGCGGTGGAGCGAACGCTATACCGACAGCGAAAATATTTTTCCAAGACGGATTTTGCAATCTATCCGGCCAATCGTCTCCGCTCCATTCGTGGTAAGGTTTTTTAGCACTTGAATAATCGGCATCCACAGTCATAAATCCGTTCGGTTTGAACAATCTTCCGTCGGTAATTTCATTCCCTTGCTTGTCAATTCCTTTAACACCAACGCCCGAAAACGCCGGAATTAACATTGCAAAATCGAAATCGAAAACGTTTTCGGTTCCGTCAATATGTTCAAAGTAAATTTTACCAGGTTCTACTTTGTAAACAGAATTTTTTGTGTACCATTTAACGCCAAACTCTGTAAACAACGATTCAACAATATTTTTGGTATGAGCAACATAGCCGTTGTTTCTTACATAAGCGCCGCCCATTCCCAAATCACCAGCCATATATTCGTTTGTAATGTAACGAATATCAGCCATATCGGAAAGTCCTAATTTCTTAATCAAGTTTGCTACATTCAGAGTGTATTCAAGCGCCGCGCCTTGACATGTTGCACCGCCATGCCCAATACCGATTACAATTTTTTGTTTTTCACCGGCTTTCATCTTTTCAATAACTTTTTGCAACTTTTCCCAAGCTTCGGTTG
>WGAL01000317.1 GCA_015494845.1 Melioribacteraceae bacterium | reverse complement strand
ATCTTTATTCAATTGACGTAAAGAAAGCGATTGGTTCGTCCACGATGGCTGTTGTAACTGCAATGACGCTTTCAACAATTTCTTTTATGTTTTTGAGAAATTCCGAAACGTCGTGCGAGTATCAAATAGGTTTTGTTAATTTATTGGCAGGCATTCCTCTTGCCTTGGGTGGATTTATTGGACCGAAATACGGCGTAAAACTTTTGCATAAAGTTTCAGTTCCTTTAATAAGAAAAATTTTTTCCATATTTTTAATTTTATATTCACTGAAAATTTTCGGGATTTAATTAAATGCAGGGAACACGGTCGAACAAAAATAAGAAAATCAGGAATCCAAAAATATTTCACGGTGTAAATCCTGAATTCGGACCTTGTCCAAGTTGCGGCGAAAAAGGCGTATTAAAACGTTCTCGTCCGAGAACCGCGTGGGAGAGAATAGTTAAGACAATTACTCCGTTCGGTTACTACCGTTGTAAAAAATGTGGTTGGCGCGGACCGATTTTGAAATACGTAATGACCCGAGAATCCGCAAAAAATTTATTTTTATATTTCATTTACGCCTTAATAACCGCTTTGATTGTAAAATTTGTTATTACAAAATTTATTATGAAATAATTCGTATTTGAAACATTTTATTTGATTTGTTGTTTTACGAATTTGATTAATATGTTAAAAAGAGGAGGTGATTTTATGGCGACAAAAACAAAAAACAAATACGAATTTAAAGCGGAAATCAAACAACTGCTTGATATTCTTGTTCATTCCCTATACACGCACAAAGAAATTTTTCTGCGCGAATTAATTTCCAACGCTTCCGACGCGCTTGACAAAGTCCGTTTTCAAATTACAAAAGGCGAGGAAGTTAAGGACAAAGACTTGCCTCTCGAGATAAACATTACCACTAACGAAAAGAAAAAATTATTAACTGTTTCCGATACTGGCATCGGGATGACGGAAGAAGAATTGGTTGAAAATATCGGAACAATCGCGAAATCGGGGACAGGCGAGTTCTTGAAAAAACTTTCAGAAAACAAAGAGAAGGCGAGCGAGTTAATAGGAAAATTCGGCGTTGGATTTTATTCGGTCTTTATGGTTGCTGAAAAAGTGATTATTAAAACTCGTTCTTATAAACCTGACGCTGTTCCGGTTGCGTGGGAATCCGACGGTAGTGGAAGTTACGAGATTTACGAATTGGATAAAGATATCAAACGCGGAACGACAATTGAAGTTTATTTGAAAGACGACGAGAAAGAATTTGCGGAAGAATGGCGAATTGAAAGCATTATAAAAAAACACTCGAATTTCGTCGCATTCCCTATTAAATTGAATAAAAAGCAAATCAATACGGTTTCTGCAATTTGGCGCGAACCGAAAACTTCGATTAAGCCTGAGCAATACAATGAGTTCTACAAATTTTTAACTTACGACAACGAAGCCCCGATGGAAGTAATTCACACATCCGTCGATGCGCCGATTCAATTTACCGCGCTTTTGTTTATTCCTAAAAAGCAGTTTGACTTTTTCGGATTACAGCGCGAAGATTACGGCTTGGATTTATACGTTCGTCGCGTTTTAATTCAACACAAAAGCAAAGACTTGCTTCCAGAATATCTTAGTTTTGTTCGCGGCGTTGTTGAATCGGAAGATTTGCCGCTTAACGTTTCGCGCGAAACGCTTCAAGAAAATATTATCTTTACGAAAATAGCAAACAGCGTAACGGCAAGCGTGCTGAATCATTTAAGTAAAATGGCGAAAGAAAGACCGGAAGATTACGAAAAATTCTGGCGCGAACACGGCAAAATTTTCACGCTTGGGTATTCAGATTTTGCCAATATGGACAAATGGCAAGAACTTTACCGGTTTAATTCTTCTTTCTACGAAGACGAGAAAGGTTTGAGTTCGTTCGAACGTTATGTTTCGCGTATGCGCGATAATCAAAAAGAAATTTACTACATTTTCGGACCTTCGCGCGCGGCTGTTGAGAACGACCCGCACACGGAAATCTTTAAGCGCAAAGGCGTGGAAGTAATTTACGTTTACGACCCGCTTGACGATTTTGCGTTGAGTTCGATTAGAAAATATAAAGATTACGAAATCAAACCGGTTGACCAAGCCGATTTGTCGAAACTCGAAAAACTTGACGATGTTGAAACCGCAGAAGATAAACCTTCGGAAATGACAAAAGAAGAGAAATTACATTTCTCAAGTTTGCTTTCCAAGATGAAAGAAATTCTCGGCGATGCGGTTACGGAAGTGCGCGAAAGTAAACGTTTAAGCGGCAGTCCGGCTGTGCTTGTAAATCCTGACGATGCGCTAAGTTCGACAATGCAAAAGATTTTGCAAATTCAGAATAATGATAATTCCATTCCGAAGCGGATTATGGAAATTAATCCTAATCACAAATTGATTAGAAATCTCGTAAAAATTTTTGCGGCAAATTCCAACGACGAATACATCGAACAAGTTACGCGGCAACTTTACGAATCGGCTTTGTTGCTTGAAGGTTATTTGAAAGACCCGCATACGCTCGTGAAAAACATAAATAAAATTCTTGAAGAATCGAGCGATTGGTATGTTCAAGTAAAAGATTTGAAGTAAGGAAAATTTGCTGTCATTGCGAGCGAACGAAGTGAGCGCGGCTCCGCCCGAGGCGGACTGTCGAATCTTAAACTTACGCTGAAAATACGATAGTTTGCCGCGTCAGCCTTCCGACTACCGTCGGAATCCTTCCTCGCAAAGACTTTGATTTTTGAGGCTTTGCGTTTTGTAATTGTAGAGACGCTTTTCGCCACGGCGAATTTTGCGTCTCTACAAAAGATATGATAATTTTAAAATTAAAGAATATACTGACTCAAATCTCTGTCTTTTACGATTTTATCCATTTTTTCTCTAACCGCATCGCTTGTGATTACAACTTTCTTTTCTGTATTTCTATCCGGAACTTCGAACAGCAAATCTTCAAGCAACGTGGTTAGAATAGTGTGCAATCTTCTTGCGCCGATATTTTCCACGCGTTCGTTTACTTCGGCGGCAATTCTTGCGATTTCACGAATCGCATCATCTTCAAATGATAATTCAACATCTTCCGATTTTAACAAAGCCGAATATTGTTTGATTAACGCGTTTTCGGGAATTGTGAGGATTTTAACAAAATCGTCTTCCGTCAAACTT
>WGAL01000316.1 GCA_015494845.1 Melioribacteraceae bacterium | reverse complement strand
GCAATGTTAAAAGTCGTTGCAAAAGATTCCGACGGAAATCCGATGGAAGGCGTGGAAGTCGAAATTACATCGACAGCAGGAACTGTTGAACCGAGCGAAGGAACAACAGACGCAAACGGCGAATTTGTTTTTGCGGTTCACTATGATGAAACAACCGAACCTGACGAAGCGACAATAACCGTTACAACAATGGAAGCCGCATTGCCGCCTGGTTCCCGCTACATTCTTGAAAACGCTCAAACTCTCGTTACGAACGACGAGTTAATTACTTGTCTTACGACTTACGCAACCGTTTATTGGTCAAAATCGGCATTGCCCGGCAACGATTACGATTTTTATATGTACAGCACGAACAACTCGTCAATTCCGGCAAATTACATTACGGCGGTTTCAGCGCATAGCGATTTTGTTTACTTCGGAACCGCAAACAACGGCGCGTATAAATTTAACAGAAGTTCGGAGGAATTCGAAAGCTTGGAATTGGATAATCAAAACATAACAGCTTTAATTTCCGACGAAGACGGAAATAAAATAGCGGTCGGTTTCCAAACGGACGGATTTGCGGTAATTGTAAACGGCGAAACGACTTATTTTAATTCGACTAACTCCGACTTCTCCGGTTCGCACGTTTACGCTTTTGAAACGCTAAATCAAAACGATACTTTGTATTTGGTTATCGCTCACGACGCAGGATTAAGTTTGTTTAACACGGTAAATCAAGCATTCACTAACTATAATTCTACTAACTCCGACCTTCCGCCAGGAGTTTGCTACGACGTGGCAAGAGACGATGAAGGCGGACTTTGGGTCGCGACAGATTACGGATTGGCGCACAGATTTGTCGATGGGAGTTGGGAAATATTTACCGATACAAGTTCAGGAATAAACGGAAATTATATTCGCTCGGTTGAATACGGCGATAGCGAAGTTATGGTTGGAACGTTTTACAACGGAATTTGCGGATACGACGTTTACAATCACGTGTGGACAAATTATACGCCGTTTATCAGCACGCAGCCGGTTATGAATATTTATTATGCCGACGGAAAATTCTTTATCGCCAATTGGTCGGAAGGGCTATATGTTTACGACGGCGAGAATTTCAAACAATATTCGAGCGTAAGCCAAACTAACGCTCCTTCCATTATTGAGGATTTCTCATTCGACGGCGAAGATGTTTGGTTTGCAACTCAACAAGGATTGAGCCGTACGACGAACGGAAGTTCCGTGTCTAACGGAGATGCGGAAATTATTATTTCCGACGACTCGACTTACACAGGCGGTTCGGTAACATTGGCTTGCAATTTGGTTGCGGACGACGAAATTGAATTTTATCGTCTTTCCGGAACAATTTTATTTAACAACAGCGAACTCGAATTTGTCGATTATGCGCTTGACGAAGCGTTTTCAGGTTGCGTTGTCCATTTGAACGAAGTTAGTCCTGGAAGAATAGAATTTACCGCAATTTCAAATGATGAAGCCCCAATAAACGAAAGCGGAACAATGTTTAATTTGATGTTTAACGTCAGCGAAGATTTGGCTCCGCTCGGTTCAGGGATTTCCGCCGTTTACTGCACAAACTTTACTTCCGGTTTTGGAACCGAGTTAACCCACGAAGATTTGGGAATTGTAAGTTGGACAAGCTCCGGAACAGGAAATGCCGGCGTAGGCGATGCAAGTCTTGATGGTCGCGTTGATATGACAGATTATTTAAAAGTTGTTCACCATTACGCTTACGGCGGAAACTTTACGCTGCGCGGCGACGCTTTCCACAACGGTGACGTTGATTCAACTGCCGTAATTAACTCGTGCGACGCTTCCAAACTTTTGTCGTTCTTGGATAACGGATGTTTCCCGTTCCAACCAACGGATGCGCAACCTTCCGGCGGATTTGAACCGGCGGCGGTAACTTACGACGAGGAAAACAATATTTCGACGGTTAATTTGGTCGCTAACAATGTGGATAACTTTAACGGAATGACAATTAAATTCGAATACGATTCCGCGCAAGTTGATTACAATACGTTTTCGTCAATTCAAATAGGAAGCGGCGATTACGTTCACGCAACCGAATTGACTCCTACTTCCGCAACGTTTATTTACAACGCTCCGACTAATTTAAGCGGAACGTTTGAGCTTGGAAATATTACATTTAACATTAGCGGAACAAAAGACGAACCGGTTACGGTTAATACGAGTTATTCGCTCGACGGCGTAAATTATGTTGACGGACCGGTTATTACTCTTAACGTAACCGGCGTAGAAAGCGACGAAGTTCCTTCAACATTCAAGTTGTATCAAAATTATCCGAACCCGTTCAATCCGAGTACGACAATAAAATACGCCGTTCCGAAAAATGTTAAAGTAACCTTAAAGATTTACGATTTGCTTGGACGTGAAATCGCTACTTTGGTTAACGATGTTAAATCTCCAGGCGTTTACAGTGTAAAATGGAACGGAAAAACAATGTCAGGACAACAAGTCTCATCCGGCGTTTATTTCTACAGATTGGAAGCTGGTAATTTCGTAAAAGTCAATAAAATGATATTGCTGAAATAGTTTGTTTTAGAAAAACTGAAAGGCGGTTCAAATGAGCCGCCTTTTTTATTTGCTTAAGTTTATCTTTTAATTTTCACAGCCAACCATTATTTCTGAACCGAAATTTTGTTATATTTCACTTTCTATTCATAATAAAGACAAAACGAGGTTACCGTGAAAACCTATTATGCATTGCTTGTTTTTATTTTATCGTTTTCAATTTCTTCAGCTCAAAATAAAATTCCTACAGATGTTCAAAATGTTCTTAACAAAGCAGGGGAAAATAAATCCGAATTGCTGGAAGTAATCGAGCATTATTCAAAGGAAAAAGCGGATTCGTTAAAACTCAAAGCGGCGTATTTTCTTATCGGAAATATGGATAAGCAATTTTACGCGCATTTCAAAGTTGTCGATTCAACCGGGCGCGATATGCATTTTAACGTTTTGGCTTATCCGGATTACAAAACAATGGTGCAAGCGTGGGATTCTCTCGAAAAAATTTACGGACCGATTGAAAACAAACGCGATTCAACGGTTTACGATTATGAAATTATCACCGCAAATTTTCTGATTGAAAATATTGATTTGGCGTTCCACGCGTGGAAATTTGACTGGGCGCGTCATTTGAACTTCGACCAATTTTGCGAATATATTTTGCCGTATCGAGGAACGAACGAACCGCTTGAAAATTGGCGGAAATATTTCTTCAATAAATATCAATGGGTTTTGGATTCGGTAAAAGACAAATCCGACCCGATTCAAGCGTGCATTGTAATAAATAACGATTTACGAAAATGGTTTAAATTCGATTCGCGTTTTTACCGTCAGTCAACCGACCAGAGCTTAAGCGATATGCTGAAAAACAAAATGGGACGCTGCGAGGATATGACAAATCTCGCAATTTACGCTATGCGCGCAATGGGCGTACCTGTTACGAGCGATTTTACGCCGTATTGGGCAAAAACCGGAAACAATCACGCTTGGAATACGGTAATTTCAAAAACCGGAAAACCGATTATTTTTATGGGTGGATTGACAAATCCGTATGAATACAATCTTTCGCACGACTTGGCAAAAGTTTACCGAAAAACATTCGCGCGACAAAAAAATTCGCTTGCCGAAATAAAACCTGAATACGAGCAAGCGCCGCCTTACAT
>WGAL01000315.1 GCA_015494845.1 Melioribacteraceae bacterium | reverse complement strand
CGAGGAAAAGTTCCAAATCTTCGTTGCGCACGTTCTTAAACATAAATTCGCGCACCGGTTTAATTCCGGCATTGTAAGCGGAATCAAGGGAAATCTGCTTATCCATATACGGCTGAACGGCATCGTCGTAAACTTGGTTCCAAGTCGGAGCCATTATGAAAAACGTAATAAATAACGCAATGCCTGCAAGCAATTGGTTCGGCGGACTTTGCATTGTGCCGAGCGCGTTCTTTAGAAAATGGAAAACGATAATTATCCGCAAGTAGGAAGTCGTCATAATAATTATCGACGGCGCAAGCGAAAGAACCGTCAACAAAAGCAAAAGTTCGAGCGTTGTGGAAACGCTTTCGGTTTCATCCGCGCTGCCGATATTAATGCCGATATTCGGTAATGTTATGGTCTGTTGTTGCCCTGTTGCGGTTTGAGCGAAACTATTACCAGAAAACGCAAAAACGAATATTAAAAACGATATTAAAAAAAAACGTTTCATTTAATTTTGCTCTTTGTTGAACGCTTTTTTCAATATTCCGGCGAAATTAGCTCCTGTCTTTGACGAATTAAATTCAATATCGGCAAATTGTTCAGAATTTAACTTATCTAACTTTGTAATATTGTTTTCGCTTATTCCGATTAAGTAAAAGTCATCGTTCACTTTTACGATACCGATGTATTTTTTCGGCATTATTCCGCGTACGCTAATTAAATCGATTGAAACGTTTTGCATCGTGGAATTATCGAACCGGAACATCGCTTTTTTCATAAAATAAACGACGATATAAACGCCTGCCAAAAGCAAAACAAGAACGACAAAAACGTAAATTATGTCGCCTGCGCTCATTGTTGCAAACCCTGAATTCTTTCCTCTTTCGAAACGAGGTTTGTAATACGCACGCCGAAATGTTTGTCAATTACCACAACTTCGCCTTCGGCGATTTTCTTGTTGTTCACGTAAATATCCACCGGTTCGCTGGCAAGTTTATCGAGTTCAATTACGTAACCGCGTTCCAAATCGAGAATGTCTTTAATCATCATTTTTGTGCGACCGAGTTCGATAAACACGTTGAGTTTTAAGTCTTTAAGCAACTCAAGTTTATCGTCCACCGCAATTGAAGTCGGCGCCGCGTCGTCAAATTCGGGGAAATCCGCAACGGAACCGACAAATTCGTCGCCGCCTGTCTCTCCGCCTTCTCCGGCAATTTGACTTGCCATATCGTCCAAGTTCATTCCGTTTTCTTCGTTGTCAGCCATAATTTATCCTCTTTCTTCTTTTCTTTCCGTTACTTTTATTGCTTTATGATTGTTTGAAACTCCTGGATAACCGTAGAAAAATTCTTTCCCTTCGACTTTAACAACGGCTTCTTCGCCGATTTTTTTATCCAACATAATAATATCGCCGATTTTCATTTCCTTGATTTGCTCCAAAGTCAGCTTTGTTCCGCCAAGTTCAACGCTTACGTTAAGTTTTGTTTCTTTCAATTGATTTGTAACAATTTCGCGCGCAGTTGTGCCGAGATATTTTACCGGACGAATAGTTGAAAGATTTTGACTTGAAAGTTTAGCTAAAATAGAATCAAACGCGTAAGTAGCGAAAGCAATATTCATCAAATAAGATTCTTGTCCGATAAAAATCTCGAAGGTAATCAACAAAACGCTTTCGCTTTGTGATGTTATTTGAGCGAAATCAATATCCGGTTCGAACCGGTCTATTTCAAAATTATATTCTCCGATTGCCGCCCACGTTTTGGAAAGCTCGCTTAACATCCGGTTTACAACGTCGCCCAATACGTGTTGCTCGATTGTTGTAATCGCTTTTGCCTGTTTTGTGTTCTCGCCTGTTCCGCCGAGTAATCTGTCCACCAAAGTAAGAGCCAATTCAGGACTAAGTTCCACAATACCGCGAATATCGGTTCCGGTAATTGTGAATAGGAACAACGCCGCAGGGTTCGACACCGAAAGAACGTATTCGCTGTAATAAATTTGGTCAACGGAAATTAAATTTACGTTTACGATTGTCTGCAGCTTCGACATAAGGAACGAACCGAGACCTTCGGCAAAGTTTTCGTGAAGGTTTTGGAGCGTTCGCATTTGTATTTTTGAAATCCGGTTTGGCAACCGGAAATCAAACGGCACCACTTCCTTTTCGCTATCGTGTTTGGCGGCTTCTTCGCCGCCTGTTTTCATATTCGAAAGTAGCGCGTCAATTTCCTGTTGTGATAATACTTCAGCCATTTCTGCCTATTGAATAATGTATTTGTTGTAATAAATTTCCGATATTTTAATGTCCGGAAACTTTTCTTTCATCATTTTCTTGATTTCTTCTTTCAATTTTGGCTTCATCTTAACGTTCATCAATTCGTGTAATCGTTTTTGCCCGATAAGATTAATAATTGCGTCGTTTACAATCGGTTTTTTCTCTTGCAATTCCGTAAGCATTTCTTCTTTCGGAACGTCGAAACCCAAGTTAATAAGCATTAATCTTACGCCGCCGTCGGCGGGATTTACGATTATATCGCCGGTTTGAAAAATAAATTTACCGGTAACTACGGAATCGGCAAAAGCAAGCTCGTCTTGATTTACAACTTCGGTTCCGTCTTCCGGATTTTTGGCGTCAATAAAAAAGTTTACCGTAACAAAGTAAACCGCAATTAACTGAACAACATATAACGGTATTCCGATTAACAAAACTTTCGGATTCAGTCCGCCGGATTTTCCTTCTTTTTCTTCGTCAGCCATACTTCACCTAAAATTTATATGATTTTTACTGCAATTTATTTGCAATTGATATGCCAATAAATAATTCGAGAAAAACAATTCAAATTGGGTGGGAATTCAAAAATTATGGCTAATATTCTACAATTGAACATTAATTCGGAATTTGCGGGTTCAAAAAAAGGCGCTAATTGAAAGTGGCTTTTATTTCCTTTCTCCTCTGTAAATTATTATGTGATTATTATTTTCCCCTACAATGAAAACCTTATTCTTAAATAATTGTACGCCGCCTACTCTCATTGGAATAGTTGTAGAACCGTTTATCGATATTGTTTCCCAATGTTCTCCATTATAATGCATAATTCTACTTGTTGTAGAATTATTTCTCCCAAGTATTATTACGTCATTTATATT
>WGAL01000314.1 GCA_015494845.1 Melioribacteraceae bacterium | reverse complement strand
ATATTGAAGATTTGAAATACGAAGTTTCTTCGCCGGAAGAAGTTGAGGCGAAAACCGAAGAGATAGAAGAAAGTCTTTGGGCTAAAATTGAACGCACCGGCAAAAAAATTTCTTTCACTCGCGATATTCTCGCTTTGTATAATTATCTGAAAGACGAAAACGTGGCGTGGTACCGCAAGGCGATTGTTATCGGCGCGTTAATTTATTTCATTGCGCCGATTGACGCAATTCCGGATCTTTCGCCGCTAATCGGTTACCTTGATGATTTAGGCGTAATTACCGCCGTAATAAAATATATGGGAAGCGAAATTTTACCGTATTACAATTCATAAATTTTGATATCTCGGTAAATTTATTTACTTTTAATAATTATGAAAAATAAAATCAGTGTATGAGGACTTTTGTTAATTATTAATTAAAGGGGGTTATTAATGGGCAATTTCTCCATTCTTGTGCTCGACGATGATATTTATTCTTTGGAAAATATCAAACTTGCGTTAGCGGATTTTAACGAATACAATGTTGTTACCGCCGCCGATTCCCGCGCCGCCGAAAAGCTTCTCAATCAATCCAAATTCAATTTATTAATAACCGATTTACGTCTCCCTTGTAAAGACGGTTTGGAATTTGCCGAACATGTAAAAAGCAAAGGTTTGGTAAACGAAGTAATTTTAATAACCGGTTTCGGCGACGAAAAAACAATTGAAAAAGCGATAAAAATCGGGATACGCGACTTTTTACGTAAACCTTACGACGAGAACGAATTCTTAAATTCGGTAAGAAAGATTTACGAAAATTACCTATTGAAACTTGAAAACGAAGAATTAAAAAAAAATTTAAAAATTGAGAACCAAATCCTTCGCCGGCAAGTATTAAAAGAGGCAACCAAGAACCGGATTATCGGACAAGACGAACAGTTCAAACTAATACTAAAGAAAGCTCTCGAAATTGCCAAGTATTCCGAAAACGTGTTAATTTACGGCGAAAGCGGAACAGGCAAAGAACTTCTCGCGAAATTTATTCATATGAACGGACCAAGAAAAGACAAACCTTATATTGCCGTTAATTGCGCGGCTCTTTCCCCTTCCCTTTTTGAATCGGAATTATTCGGTTATAAAAAAGGCGCGTTTACCGGAGCAACCGAAGACAGACCGGGCTTGTTTGAACTTGCCGACGGCGGCATTTTATTTCTCGATGAAATATCCGAAATTTCCAAAGAATTGCAAGCAAAATTATTACGTGTAATTGAAACCGGCGAAATTAAAAGAGTCGGCGACGTCAAAAACCGGAAAATAGACGTCCAGATAATTTCCACCACCAACCGCACGATTGAAGAATTATCGTCTGGAAAAATTTTACGGCAAGATTTATTTCACAGGTTAACTTCGTCTTCAATCTATTTACCGCCGTTGCGAATGCGCAAAAGCGACATTCCGCTTTTACTGCAATATTTTCTGAACGAATTTAACGAACGTTACGAAAAAAATATTTCTATTCCGAAAGGCGAACTTTACAATAAACTAATAAATTACAGCTGGCCCGGAAATATCCGCCAACTGAAAAATTTTGTTAAAAATTATGTTTTGTTTGAGCCTGCGCCCGAAGAAGCCGAGAAACTGCTTGAAGATGATTTGACCGACAAAGAAAGCGAACTTTCTTTCACGTTTAATTTCGGAACTTTATCCGAACTCGAAGAGGCGAAAGTGTGGTTGATAAGTAAAATTCTAAAAAAATATAATTACAATAAATTAAGAACCGCAAAACATTTGGGAATGTCTTACCCGGGGCTTCTCGCTTTGATAAAGAGACACAACTTAATGTAGCAAAATGAAATCATTTTTACTATTTATCTTCGTATCGTCGCAAATTTTTTCACAATGGATTCTCCCTCCTTATGAAGTAAAAAGCGAGCCGTTTAATTTACACAATAAGATTATTGGATCTGCTTGGGCAGAAGCGGATTTGCAAGGCGATAGGAAACCTGAAATTTTTGACTTGTCTCACGGCTGCAAAGTCCGTCCTCAACTTAAATTATATACATCAGAAGGTGAATTAATAGATTCTTTTAACGGTAATTCTTTTAATGACGATTTTAACTGCGGCTATACAATCCATTCTCCAACTGGAAAAGATAATCTTTTATTACTCCATTCTTATGAGCACACTTTCGCC
>WGAL01000313.1 GCA_015494845.1 Melioribacteraceae bacterium | reverse complement strand
TAAGCATTAACTTCGTATTCGTAAGCATACGGCTGAATACCTCTGTTTTGCAATTCTTTTAATTCTTCCAATCGCCTTTTCATTAAAGCGTTTAATTCGTCTTGATAAGACTGTTCCACGAATTCCTCCGTTTTAGATTTTAATTTTTGAACCGTAAAAATAAAATATTTTGCGCTTATTTGTTTTAATAAAAATTTAATGTGAGTTTGATTAACCGCTTTTGTCTTGAACCATGATTCCCTTGATTGTATGATTACATGATTTTTCCCTTTCTGCCTTTGCGCCTTTGCTCCTTTTATTAATCATGCCAATCACGAAATCATACAAATCATGGTTCAAGACATATGATTGAAATTAACAAAACTTTGTCGATAAATCATTATTTTTGTTGGTTCAAAAAATAAAGGTTAAATATGAAAAATCCGGAAATAAGATCAACAACGATTTTAGGAATAATTCACAATGGCATTGCGGCAATTGGCGGCGACGGACAAGTAACGCTTGGAAATACCGTAGTAAAACACAACTCGAAAAAAATACGCAAACTTTACGGAGGTAAGGTTATGTGCGGCTTTGCCGGTTCGGCGGCAGACGCATTTACGCTTTTGCAACGGTTCGAAGATAAGTTAAATGAATTTCGCGGAAACGTTGAGCGTTCGGTGGTGGAACTCGCAAAAGATTGGCGAACCGATAAATATTTGCGCAAACTCGAAGCGATGCTCGCCGTTGTTTCGGAAAAACATACGTTTATTGTTTCGGGAACCGGCGACGTAATCGAACCGGACGATAAAATTGTGGCAATCGGTTCAGGCGGAATGTACGCTTTGGCAGCGGCGAGAATGCTGGTAAGATACAGCGGACTCGGTGCGAAAGAAATAGTCGAGGAAGCGCTGAAAACCGCTTCGGATATTTGTATTTACACAAACGATAAAATTAACGTAGAAGTTTTGGAAGGTTAGGAAATGAAAAATATTTTGAAAAAGAATTTAACGCCGTTTCAAATTGTAAGCGAACTCGATAAATACATAATCGGTCAGCACGACGCTAAACGCGCCGTCGCCATTGCGTTGCGAAACAGATGGCGCAGACAACAAGTCGAGCAAACCATTCGCGAAGAAATAATGCCGAACAATATAATTTTAATCGGTCCTACCGGCGTCGGGAAAACCGAAATTGCGCGGCGTTTGGCAAAATTGGCGAACGCGCCCTTTATTAAGGTAGAAGCGTCAAAGTTTACGGAAGTCGGTTATGTTGGACGCGATGTCGAATCGATGATTCGCGATTTGACAGAACTTTCCGTAAATATGGTGAAAGCGGAAAAGACGGAGGAAGTTCACGAAAAGGCGATGAAAATCGCCGAAGAAAAAATTCTGGATGTTTTAATTCCGCCTGTCGTTAAACCGCGAAGCGAATTTGCCGACGAAGACGACAAAGAAGAATTTGAAAATAAAACTACCCGCGAATGGATGCGCGAAAAACTGCGTCGCGGCGATTTGGACGACAAGGTAATTGAATTCGATTACACAGTTCCTGCTTCCGGAATGCAAATTTTCGGGCCAATGGGAGCTGATGATTTAGGTATGAATATCGGCGAATTGATTTCCACAATGATGCCGAAGAAGAAAAAGAAACGCAAAGCCACAATCAAGGAAGCGAAAAGATTAATCGCACAGGAAGAAGCGCAGAAGTTAATCGATATGGACGCTGTGCAACGCGAGGCAATTCAAAGAGTTGAGCAAGCAGGTATTGTATTTATTGACGAAATCGACAAAATTGCCGGAAACGATAAAGGACATGGGCCTGATGTTTCGCGCGAAGGAGTTCAGCGAGATATGTTGCCGATTGTGGAAGGTTCTACTGTAAATACGAAATACGGACCGGTAAAAACCGACCACATTTTGTTTATTGCTTCCGGCGCGTTCCACGTTTCAAAACCATCGGATTTAATTCCCGAATTGCAAGGTCGCTTCCCTATTCGCGTTGAATTGCAAAGTTTGACGGAAGACGATTTTGTTAAAATCCTCACAATTCCCGAAAACGCGTTAATCAAACAATATTCGGCTTTGTTAAAATCGGAAGATGTTGAATTATCATTTGAAGAAGATGCGATTCGTGAAATCGCAAGAATTGCCGCCGAAGTAAACGAACGCGTGGAAAATATCGGCGCAAGAAGGTTGCATACGATTTTAACTACATTGCTCGAAGATTTGTTGTTTGAAGTTCCGGATAGAAACACAGAAAAGAAAGTCGTAATTACAAGCGACGCCGTTCGCGAAAAAATGGATAAGATTGTTAAAGACAGAGATTTGAGTCAGTATATTCTTTAATTTTAAAATTATCATAT
>WGAL01000312.1 GCA_015494845.1 Melioribacteraceae bacterium | reverse complement strand
GTTTCGTATTCTTCTTCGGATTCCTCGCCAGGGTTTTCGGCAATTTTTTGGTAAACGGATTTCAGTTTTTCGTAAGGCGAATTTTCGCCGTTTAAAATTCCTTCAAGCGTGTAAACCGGAGTTTTAAGACGAATGTAATTTTGAACGCTGTCGTAAAAATTTACCTTGCGGTAAGTCGTTTTGGTTACGCCCAAACTTTTCGGCAAAAAGAAGAACAAATCCACGTTGTACTCGGCTTCCCTTTTATTCTTTTTCAAAGGATAATGAAGTTTAATCTCAAACTGAGTTTTGCCGTGTATTTTTATTCTTCTTTCGAGCATAAATACAAAAAACGATTTTCCTTTTTGCAAAAATTTTTAAAAACAAGTGTGCAAATTTACGAAAAATTAAGGAGTTTTTTTCGAAATTGGCGAGATTTCGTCAGGAATTGATAGCCCGCAGATTGCGAGAATTTGTTATGTTTTTTGCGGAAATTAAAAAAGACGCACCGGAGCGCGTCTTTACAATTTGTTCGTGACTACACTACAAATTTATTCTGTAAGCAAAGTTAAATTCCATATTGTCGGCTTTTGAGAAATCGTAAAATCTCAAATTCACGCCAAGTGCAAAATCTTTGAAGATATAATATCTTGCGCCAAGCCGTTGGTAAAGTTTCGGAAGTGAGCCTGGGTTTCTGCCGAAAATATAATACCCAACTCCCACCAATCCTTCAAGCTTGTGAATTACCAAAACGTATTGCGCGAAAATTCCGGCTCTTATTTTATCTTTTGTTTCGGAATCAATTTTCACAACCGCGCCGTCAATATATTTGTAAACAACGCCGAGCGATGGGTCGTATTCAACTTCCGCGCCGATGCCGTATTTGCTGTTGTAATAAAATTGCTTGTTGTAAGTTGCAATAAACGCGAATACGTTGTGGTCGGCTCGTCGTAAGCTGTCGTACATTCCGCCGGAAGTTGGATAATCTTCAACTGTGAAAACTTCGCTTTTACTTCCATACGTAAACGAAAATGTAAGTTCTTTATTGTCGGCTGTATATTCCGGCAAAACTTTTCTTGCTGGCAGAACCGGATGTCCGCCGAAATTATAAGATAAATTAATGCGCGGCGCCATAAGGTTTACGCCTGCGTTCGGTTGTTGCGTTGAGCCGTTCGAAAAATGCGAGAATGAGATTTCACCGCTTAAATCAAAGTGTTCGGAAATTTGATAAGTATATTTTAATCCGACATCAATATACACCGAACGTCCCATTCCTATTACCAAATTGTAAGGATTATCTTCCGGTTCAAAAGGTTGCCAGTCATAGGCTAAACCAAAACCGAATTCCGCGCTTAATGCGGATTTTGTATATCGTTTGAACGGCCAATCAAAATATGCGTAAACGGCGGAAGGCGTTCCCAATTCTTTGTCGTCAAAAAAATTAGCGGCGTACAAACCGATTCCGTAAGACGGGAAATTAAAAACGTGATGCCATTCGGAATTTCCGTCGGTTTGCGTTCCGAACTCCAACCGGAAAGATTGGAAATAATCAATCGGCTGTCCGGAAGCGTTTTCGCCCTCGAAAAATTTATGCGTTGGCAAAACCTTTCCGGCTTGGTAACCGAATCTTAAATACTTATTGCCGAAAAATCCCTTACTGCTTTGAGCGTAAAACGAGGTCGCCGCAAGAACGGCAAAAACAAAAATTATCTTTCTCATCATTCTCCTTATTGTTTGATTTCTGCAATCATTTCGATTTCCACAGCCGAATTAATCGGAAGTTCGCTTACCCCGACGGCGCTGCGTGCGTGTTTGCCGTTTTCCCCGAATATTTCAACGAGCAAATCGGATGCGCCGTTTGCTACTTTTGCCTGGTCGGTAAATTGTTCTGCGCTGTTTACAAAAACGGTTATTTTTACAATTCTTTTAATTTTATCCAAAGAACCGAGTTCGTTTTTAATTACGCTTAAACAATTAAGAACGCAAACCCGCGCCGCTCTTATCCCGTCTTCAATTGTTTTCTCGTCGCAAACTTTTCCGGAATATTTAAGTTCTCCGTTTACAATCGGAACTTGCCCTGCCGTAAAAATCAAATTTCCTGTTACGACCGCCGGAATGTAAGATGCAAGCGGCTTCGGGGCAACAGGAAGTTCGTAACCCAATTCTTTTATTTTTTCTTCGTAGTTCATTTTTGTTCCCTTCATTTTTTAATAAAAGAAAAGCGAAGTCGAATTGCTCAACTTCGCCGTAAATTTCTTAAATCAAATATTAACTTTTTTCTTCCCAAATTTGAGCGAGCGTAACAATTGTTTTAACCGCCGCTTCCATATCTTCGCGCGCAACGTATTCCAAAACCGAGTGGAAATTGTGTCCGCCTGCAAACAAGTTCGGCGTCGGAACGCCCATATAACTTAACTTGGAACCGTCCGTGCCGCCGCGAATAGCCGATTGAATCGGTTTGATGCCGAGTCTTTCAAGCGCTTCAATTGCGTATTGTTCAACTTCAGGATGTTGGTCAACGATGTGCTTCATATTTCTGTATTGCTCAATTCGTTTAAACTCGTAGTTGGAACCAGGAAATTCAGCGACCGCTTTTTTAACTAGTTCTTCGAGATAATCTTCATATTCGGTAAGTTTTTCATCGACAAAATCGCGAATAATAAATTTAACTTGCGTTTCTTCTTCATTGCCGGAAATTGAAATCGGGTGAACATAACCTTCGCGTCCTTCCGTTGTTTCCGGCGAAAGTTTGTCTTTTGGCAACATTTCGATAAATCTTGCCGCGACTTTAATAGCGTTTACGAGTTTTCCTTTTGCGTATCCTGGGTGAACATTTTTACCGAAGAATTTTATATCAACGGCATCAGCTGAAAAAGTTTCGGTTTCTATTTCACCGCGCGTTCCGCCGTCGATTGTGTATGCGTATTTTGCACCGAGTTCTTTAATATCGAGTTTTTCCGTTCCGCGTCCGACTTCCTCATCTGGCGTAAAGCAAACCCGAATTGTTCCGTGTTTAACTTCAGGGTGTTTAATCAAATAATTCATTGCGTCGATAATTTCCGCAACGCCGGCTTTATCGTCCGCGCCAAGCAAAGTCGTTCCGTCGGTCGTAATAATCTCAAAACCAATCATATCTTTTAATTCAGGATTTTTTGCTTCCTCGATGACCTTTCCGTTCGGCAAAACGATGTCGCCGCCTTGGTAATTTTCAAATATTTGCGGATTTACATTTTTTCCTGTAACTGCCGGCGCGGTATCTACGTGCGCTATAAACGCAACGACCGGGACCTCTTTGTCGGTATTGGAAGGCAAAGTTGCGAAAACGTAACCGTATTCGTTCATATAAGCGTCTTCCAATCCGATTTCTTTCAATTCTTTCACCAAATCTTTCGAAAGTTCCAACTGCTTCGGGTCGCTCGGAAAAGTTTCTGATTCTTCGTTGGATTGAGTGTCGTATTTAACGTATCTCAAAAATCTTTCTTTTACCGTGAAATCATAACTCTCATCAAACATTTTGGTTCTCCTTTTTGTGTTTAAAAAATTTATTTATCATTAAATAATATCCTTTTTAATTCACATATTCAATTATTATTGCACCACCTGATAAACCGTATCTATTACCGTGCCGTCAACCCATTTGATTATAGCAACAGGCTTCTCTTTGTTTACTTTCGGCTTTTGTGGTTTGCCGCAAATTGCGGTTACTTCCTCGTAAATTTCTTCAATTGGTCGAACCGGCAACGACGAACCTTTTACCGCTTTAATCAAATCTTTCCGTCTCGGATTTATCGCGACGCCGCGTTCCGTAATTACTACGTCGATTAATTCGCTTGGACCAACAAGCGTCGTAACTTCATCGACAATTACCGGAATTCTGTCGCGGAACGACGGAACGGCAAGAATTGTGGTTTTCGCGAAAAGCGCGTTTTGCCATCCGCCGATACCGTGCAACAAAAATCCGTCCGAGTGCGTTACGACGTTTGCGTTAAAATTAATATCGACTTCCGTTGCGCCGAGAACCGCCGCGTCAACCATCGAAGCAAAATTGCCTTTGCCGTGATAATTGTAACTTGTAAACGGACTTGTATTCACGTGATTCGGATTTTCGCGCATCGAGCGAACGCCTTCCAAATCGAACGTTTGTCCGTCCAAAATGTAATCGGTTAAACCTTCTTCCAACATTTCCACAAGATACTTTGTGCTGCCACCGCGAATAAAGCGCGCCTTAACGCCTTTTCGTTTCATTCTTTCTTTAAGGTAAACGGCAAACGCGAGATTTATTCCGCCTGCGCCCGCTTGGAACGAAAAACCCTCTTTCATTATTCCGGCGTCTTCCATAAATTGCGCAATGTATTCGGCAATAAGCAAGCGGTCGGGACTTTTGGTAACTTGCGTCGTGCCGGAAACGATTTTCGACGGGTCGCCAATCGAATCTACTTCCACGACGTAATCGACATTATTCCCTTGAATTTGCCAAGGGACGCAAGGGAACGGAACGAGATTATCGGTGACGACAATTACGTTGTCCGCGTAAATCGAATCGGCAAGCGCGAAACCGAGAAGTCCGCAAGCGGCGGGACCGCGGTCGCCGGTAGCGTTCCCGAACGGATCGGCGGTTGGCGCGGCAATTACGGCGATGTCAATATGCACTTCGCCGTCTTGGATTGCTTGCCAGCGTCCGCCGTGCGAGCGCAAAACGCCCATTCCTTTCATCTTGCCTTCGGAACAATATCTCCCGAGCGGCCCGTTCATCGAACCTTCGATGTGGTGAATTGTTCCGTCTTCCAGATATTTTATCAAATGCGAATGAACCGGAAACGATGCGCTCGGGAACCAACGGATATTTTTTATTCCCATTGATTTTATTGTATCGAAAAGCATATTGGTAACCGCGTCGCCGTTTCTGAAATGGTGATGCGTCGAAATTGTCATTCCGTCTTTCAAGCCGGCTTTTTTCAACGCTTCTTTCAAGTTTTTCACGACTTTGTTTCCGTCGGCTGGATAATCCGCGCAAGTTCTTATAGGCGGCGCGGCTTTTCTTCCTGTCGGTCTGAATTTTCCCACGCCTAGATAAGGCGTTTGAGGTTGTCCGTTAACTTCGGTCGGAACGAGTCTTCCTGCGGCGTTTTTCTGAAATTTCATTTTTATTCCTTTCCGTAATTTTTTCAATATGGTTACAGTAAAAAATATAAGATTTTTAAAATAACAAAAGGGAAACAAAAGCGGAAAGGATTAATCGAAAATTTGGTTTAAGCAATTTATGAGATGTCTGTTTTTAATAATTGAAAAGACGCGATTAATTGCACCTTTACAGAAGAAGAATTCTCTAACGAACGTCAAAAACATAACGCTTTCCGTTAAAATACAATTTAACTTTGCCGGAAATATTTTTCAGTTCGACAAAATTAATTCCGTTTTTAACATCAATATTTTCGGTAGTTTCGCCGCTCTCTATTTTTGCGGTTTGAGTTTCATTATCGTATGCGGAAAAAATTACGAGAAAATATTTATCACCCTGGCGGATTAAAGTCGGTTTTTGCGGAGCGATATCGCTTATGTTAATAAGTTTCGCGAGTTCCGCCAATTCAACGGAGGCGGTTTGCGACGGCTTGCTTTCGTTCCACAATTTATCAACCGCGCGCATTTCGAATTTCGTAATTACGGCTTTCGGAACGTTTATTTTCATTCGCGCATAATTTGCGTTGCCAGGCAAGAGCGCAATTAAATTCGGCTCGAAAGTAACGTCGTACAACGAAAAATACTTAACGTCGCTTACCGGGTTTTCCCAGCGGAATTCAATAAAGCCGTCGTCCGTTGCGCGAGCAATGAAATTCTCCGGCGGCTCCGGCGAAGCGGAATCAAGCCAAGGCATTTCCTTCGGATAAACAAATTTCTCAAACTCTGGAAACTCAACGTTTTTAATAAAACCGTATCTGAAAAAAGC
>WGAL01000311.1 GCA_015494845.1 Melioribacteraceae bacterium | reverse complement strand
GCTTTATCAACCGCTTTTTCGGTTACGTCAAGTGTAAGCAGGATGTTTGTAATTTTTTCGGAAGGATTTCCGACTTGCAATCCTACGTTGTCTCTTTCCCACGCGACGCCAGGCGGCGCCCAATCTTCAATAAATTTGATAAATTCTCTTATTAACATAAAAATCAAAAAAAAATGCACCAATTAATTTGGTGCATTTGCAAAAATCCTCTAATCTATTCTTTTCCGATTCTTTTCGTTGGTTTCTTCATACCGTACTAATTTTTTTTCGTAACTGTAAATATAATTTAATTTTCACTTATATTCAAATTTCCGCTTCCGGCTCAAAAAGATATTGTTTGAATATTTAACATTTCATATATTTTGAACTCGTTTTTTGAGGAATATGTTTTTGGGCCCATAGCTCAGTTGGTTAGAGCAGCTGACTCATAATCAGCGGGTCGGTGGTTCGAGTCCATCTGGGCCCACGAAAGAAAAACCCTTGAAACGCAATGTTTTCAAGGGTTTTTTGTTTTAGAAAAATATTAAGACTATATTATTTTTTTTGTTTAGTAATTTGGAAATAACAAAATTATTTTTTCTTTTTATTAATCGGTTTTGGCGATGTAGATTTCAAGCCGTCAATATGTTCAAATAGTGACGGAACAACATCGTTATGCATTGGGTCGAGAATAAAATCAATTCCTTCTCTTCGAGCTAATTTAGCGGCTGGAACAAAATCAGAATCGCCGGAAATTAAAATGATTTTATCAACCATACGCTTTATAGCTAACGAAGCAATATCAACTCCAATTTTAATATCTACGCCTTTTTGTTTTAAATCTCGATAAAAATCATCATCGGTTAAATCGCTCCAAGAAATTTCCCCATTTTTGAGTTTATTAAGTACACGAGGATACGGAATCCATTTTCTTCCATCTTTTAATTCACCTAATCGTAATGCAACCTTTCTTTTTTTCTTCAATTCTTCAAAAAGATAATTTTTTTTCTTTGCATATTCATCTTTTGAAAAATCTTTGGTTTCGCCGGATATTGGTAAACTTACTTTCTTAGAAAACGGCAAACAATCATAATAAATCACGCGGTACAGATATTCGTCTTTAACGTGTTCCATTATCATTTTATAAAAATTGTCAGCAATTATCTTAGGATCTTTGTAGCTTTCTTCATCATAAAGAGATTTATACCTTTTAATAAAAAAACCGCCGTCAACAAGTATTGCGGTTCTTATTAAATTTCTGGGTGAATAGATTTTTTTTGACATAATTATCCCCCTTTAAAACGAAGCGCCTCCGGGTTGGCAAGTTCGCTATCAAAATTGAAGTTAATACATCAATTGAACTTACGTCGCCGGAGGCTTTATCAAATTAATTAATTGAATATACAAAACAATTTCTATTTTGTTTCATAAAATAATATTTTCTTTAATTCCCGACAACTCCAAGGATAAATATTTTTTCAATTTAAGTTCAAATTTCTTATTTCCATTAGCAAACCTCATTCAACAAGCAACTTCCCATCTTTCATAATTAATTTATTGTCGAGCCAAACGGTTGGCTTTTTAATAACGCCGTCCAAATGAATCGGGGCGTTAACTTTTCCGCCCATGCTTTTATTGTCGCCGATTGCAATATGAATTGTTCCGAGCGCTTTTTCGTCTTCGAGCAAATTTCCGCTCAAGCGAACGGCGTCGTTCGTTCCTACTCCGAACTCGGCGATGTTTTTCGCTTTTTCGCCGTAGCGCTTGATAATCTCGCGTAATTTTCTCGCCTCTTTTCCGCCGGATACTTTTTCAACGAGTCCGTTTTTTACTGTAATTTTTATCGGCTTATCAACAATTTTTCCTATGCCGGACATCGAGCCGTCAACGACGAACACGCCTTCGGTTTTGCCTTCTAACGGAGCAATAAAAGCTTCGCCTGTCGGTAAATTTCCGCTTTCGCCTTTTTTGCGGAAAAGTCCTTTGCTTGCAATTCCCTTGCGTCCTTTCAAATTCATTGTAATATCCGTTCCGTTCGGCGCGGTAACGCGGGCGGTTCCGGCTTTATCGAGCATTTTGGTTAATTTAATTGTAAGTTTGGCAATTTTCTCGTAATCGGCGTTCATTCCGCGAATCATAACGTCTTTGGTAATTCCTGGAAAAGTCGCTATTCTAACGCCCTTTGCCGATGCGTTTCGTCTTGCGTTCGTATGCGTTAAAGATTTTGCGGTGGGAATTAAAACAATGTTAAACTTTTGCATAAGTTCCGCAATGTATTTCGGCGGTTCTTGTCCGTGCATTTCCATTGGCTTCATTTCAACGTAAAGCGCCTCGTAGCCGCCTTCAAGCGCGGTTTGGTAAAGCGCGTAACCGATTTCCTTTTTCTCGTTATCGGTTAAAATAAGAATTTTTTCCTTTGGCTTTGCGCCCATGCAATCTTTAATCGCAATTTCGCAAGCCCTTTGTAATTTGTTCTTTTTCATTTGTCGGAACCGTTTTTGTTAATAGGTGAAAATTATAAAGGAATGCCCAAGTTCAATTGCGCAGTCGCTTGAATTCCCGATTTCTCGATTAAGTTCATTGTATCATCGTTTAACAATTGTTCCCCCGATGAATTTACGAAGTCGGAATATTGAGTAAAATGATAACGCGCGGTAATTTCCAGATTAATGTAATTTTCAATGATGTTAAAAATCAACCCGCTTCCGACAAAATACCCAATAACCGGCTTTTCCGGTTTGTATTCTCGCAAAAGATACTCTCCGTTTTCCACTGTTGAATTTACTTTTAAATTCACATCGGAATAAGTTGCTCCGGCATCAAATAACTTAAAAGACATAAAACTACCGAGCCGTATTCCGAAATCGAGAGCCACGCCGAAGTAGTTGAAATTCATTTCATAGATTTCGGATTGCGAATTTTCAATCGGAAATTCCTTTCTCTCCTGCGCAAATTG
>WGAL01000310.1 GCA_015494845.1 Melioribacteraceae bacterium | reverse complement strand
CTTGAGGCGCAATACTACATCGCAAATTCGTATTTCCGGATGAAAGAATACGACAAAGCGCTTAAAATTTACGACAATCTTTTAAAGACTTTCCCTGACGAAAAAGAAGCGAACGAGATAAGATTTAACAAGGCGTGGATAAATTTCCAAAGCGGAATGTACGAAGAAGCGTACCGGATTTTTAATTTTCTGTCAAAACTCGCGACAGGCGAAATTGCCGAGCAATCGCTTTACTGGGCAGGCGAGTCGAAACGCTACAACGGCGAAACGGAACTTGCTAAAATGATTTTCAAGCGGTTTATGAAACTTTATCCGAATTCCGATTTGTACGGAATGGCGAACTTCAATCTCGGGCTTTTGATTTACGAAAACGGAAACAAAAAAGAAGCCGAAAATTTTCTGCTTGAAGCGATAAATAAAATAAACGGAAAGCCGCTTGCGCACGCATACGTTTTGCTCGGCGAAATTTATCTCGAACAAAAAAAATACGACAAAGCGAAATATATGTTCAAGTCCGCATATTTAACCGACGGCGCGGACGAAAAAACGAAAAAAGGCGCGAAACTCGGACTTGGAACAACGGAATATTACACAGGCAATTATTCCTCTGCCAGAAAAATACTTTCCGATTTGTATTTGTCTGACAAATCTTTTGAGCCGCAAAAAACGCATTTTTTCTTAGCGGAAACACATTTTGAATTGGGCGATTATTATTCCGCGCTCGAACATTACAAAATGGTAAAAAACGACGGCAGTCAAATCGCGGCGCTTTCGCTTTTCGGAGAAGCTTATTCCTATTTCAATTTAAAAAATTATCCTGACGCGGCGTATTATTTCGAAGAATTTTTAAAAGAATTTCCCAACTCGGATTTCGCGCTGGAAGCCAAGTTGCGTTTGGCCGACAGTTTTTACGGCACGAAAAATTTCAAACGCGCAAACGATTTATACGAATACGCTTACTTAAAATACGGGCGCAAAATAAATGATTTCGCGTATTACCAATACGGAAAAACGCTTGAAAATTTACACAAGCATGCGTCTGCAATTCGCATTTTTTCCGAATTGCAAAAACGTTTCCCGAAATCGAAATACGCTGACGATTCGCAATACTTAATCGGTTGGATTTATTTCAAAACAGGCAGATATACGAAAGCGATTTACGAATACAAAAATTTGCTTGAAAAATATCCTAAATCGGAATTAAGACCGCTTGTTTACACTTCGCTCGGCGACGCTTATTACAATTTGAGGAATTATCCGAAAGCCGTTTTTTATTACAAACGCTTGCTCGACAATTATCCCAAAACAGAATATGCGCTCGACGCAATAAACGGAATTCAATACGCTTATATGGCAGCCGGAAATCCTGACAAAGCGGCAAGAATCATCGACGAATACGTAATACGTAATCCGTATTCGCAATACGGGGAAAAAATCCTTTTCAAAAAAGGCGAAATTTATTACGGTTCACGCAATTACGACAAAGCGATTTTAGCTTACAAAGAATTTATTGCCACTTATCCGAACTCGCTTTTAATTCCCGACGCTTATTATTGGATGGGCAAAGCCGCTATTAATTTAAACCGCAGCGAAGAAGCGCGTTATTATTTTGAATACGTTATTGACGAATACACAAATTCCGCCGCCGCAATATCAGCCGCGTTGGAATTAGGTAAAATTTATTCGAAAAAGGGAGAATACGAAAAAGCGATTGAGGTTTACGATAAAGTAAACGAGCTTTCGGAAGAAACCGACAAAAAAGCGGAATTGCTTTACAACAAAGGTTTGGCGTTAATCGAACTCGGAAAAATCAAAGATGTTTACGAAACGTTCAACAAGTTGTCGTCCGAATACCCGCAGACAATTTTTGCCGTAAAAGGGCGCTTGGAACTCGCCACGTTCGAACTTGCGAGAGGCAATTACGAAATTGCCGAAGAAGTTTTTTCGAAAATAGGAAAAGAAAGAACCGACGATATCGGAGCGCAGGCGCAATATTTTTACGGCGAAACTTTATTCCGCGAAGGCAAGTATTCCGAAGCGATTTCCGCTTTTGTGCGCGTTGTAAACGCTTTCGGTAAATACGAAGATTGGAAAACCAAAGCGCGGTTAAGAATCGGCGATTGCTACGTAAAATTAAAGAATTACGGAAAAGCGAAAGCGTTTTACAAAAAAGTTTACAATACGCATCGCAGAGATATTTTCGGCAGAGAGGCAAGAAAAAAATTGCGAGGTTTGAGATGAAAAAGTATTTCGTAATTGCGTTTTTATTCGGAATTTCGGTCTCTTTCGCGCAAGGCGTCGATTTGCCTGAGTTTGTAATTAAAGGCGTGAAAAAAGTCTCGTTGCCGAAAATCGAGAAAACCAAACCGGATTTTATTCCGCCGCTTTCCGAAAGTTATTTCAAATACAAATTCAAACCGGAAGATTTCGACGTAACATACGTTCCGCCTGTCGATACAATAATTACGCATCCGTTTTTGCGCGGCGAAAGTTATTCCGGCAGAATAAAACTCGGCGGCGGAATGCAAACGCTTCCGTCCGGCGAGGCGTTTTATTCGGCGTCGAACGACAACTTGTTCTTTTCGGCCGGAGCAAAAGGCAAATCGATTAAAGATTACAAGCCGTATTCGAACAAAATAACCGGCGAGGGAAATTTTGATCTCGGTTATTATACAAATCACAACGCCGAAACTTTGCCTTTAACGTCAATTACGTTAAAAGGAAACGGCGATTATTTTGACGGTAAATTTTGGGCGTCCGAAAATCCGGCGCTACAAAGAAAAGGAACGCGCGGCGCATTGGCGTTTAACGTTTACAATTTTTCGCCTGACAAATACGCGGTTGCGTTAAATCTGAACGGAAACTATTTGCGCTTGCACAATGAAAACTTCACGGAACAAACTCTCGACGCGCTCGGATTTTTCGAATACCGTTTCAGCGCGGTGAAGTTAAAGTTTAACGGGGAATACCGGAAACAATCGGTTCTGTTGCCAGATTATAACAAATACCAATATTTTAGCGGTAAATTTTTATCCGAGATAAAAGTTGGTGAAAATTTCTTTGTCGATTTCGGCGGTATTTTCGCTCTCGTTGGAAACGACAAATTAATCTTTCCGACGGCAGGATTTAAATTTTCATTCGCAAAATATTTTTTGCTTACCGCCGGAGTTTCCGCCGACGCGAAATATCTGACAAATTACGATTTATTTGCCCAAAACCCTTATTATTCTCTCAATTCTTTCGATTATGTTTTTACGAAAGAAGCAAGCAAAATCAATATCGGTTTGAGATTTAATTATTACAATTATATCGACGCGGGAATAAACGCTTATTACGGTTCACTTGACGGCACAATTTACTACGACGACGCAACGCGGAAAGGAATTTTCGACGTTAAAACGGCGGACGACGTTTCCGAAATGGGCGTAAAAATAAACTTAAACTTGCTTTATTCGAAGTTCGGTTATTTCAGCGCGGACGCAACTTTTCAAAATGTCCGGCAATACAACGGAAACGTTTTGCCGTATTCGCCTGGAATTATTTTGAAAGGCGCTTACAATATTGTTCTTCCTTACAATCTGATGTTTACGTTCGGCGCGAATTATTTTTCGCACTATTACGCCGATTTGGGAAATAAAAAAAGAATTGAGCCGTACGTTAATTTGACCGCCGGCGTTAAGTATAAATTTGCCGAGAGCGTCAAACTTTTTGCCGAAGGCAATAATTTGCTGAATAAAAATAACTTTTTATTGCCTGGTTACCAAGGAACGCCGTTTGATATTATTCTCGGCGTGGAATATTTTTGGAAATAAATTTTAATTCTAATGGATAAAGGAAAAATAAAAGAAAAATTCGCGGAAGTATTTAGCGTTAATCCGCAATTAGCGAACGCTTCTTTCGATATTTTTATTCGAAAAGTCGCCGAAGAACTCAACCCTGGCGAGGCGTTTTCCGTTCCCGGTTTGGGAATTTTCCAAAAGAAAAACGATAATGTTTTACATTTTATCGACCCGTTACAGGAAGAAAACGACAAACTATTCGTAAAAATCGAAGTTCCACAAGCTGTTCAAAACCAATTTGATTTGGACGAAGGCGAACTTGATTTCGGCGTCGAGGGCGACGTCGTTGATTTGACAGACGAAAATCAACTTGCGGAACTTGAATCGCTTGAAAACGAAATCACAGAAAAAGTTAAAACGTTTGAAAAACTTGAAGATTTCGACCCGTACGCTTTAATTGTAAGCGAAGTGAACGAAACCGCGGAAACCGAAGCGGAAACGGAACTGGAAACGGAAATCGAAGAAGAAGTTGAAGGCGAAAACATTCACGAAGCGACGAACGAACTGGACGAAGACTTACAAAAAGAACTCGAAGAACAACTGTTTGACGATTTAGAAAACGATTTAAGCAACGAATTGTCGGACGAATTGACTTCGGAAGAAGAACACTCCGAAGAGAAAGAAGAAGAAATATTTGATAACACTGAAGAACCTGAAGAAAAAATAGAAGAAATCACGGAAGGAGAAAACGAAAACGAGGAAGAAAAAACAACGGAAGAACCGGTTGAAGAAGAAACCCGCGAAGATGAAATTATGAGCGAGGAAGAACTTCAAAACGCTTTCGACGATTTGGATAACGAGCCGTCGGAAGCCAAGAAAGAAGAAGACAACGATAACGACGATAAAAAATCTCAGGAAGAAGGAAAAAAGAAATCATTATTCTCGTTTTTGAAAAAAGGCAAGAAAAAGGATAAATCAAAAGGGAAAGAACAAAAAGAAAAAGATGAAAACGGAGAAGGCGAAGAGGGCAAAAAGAGAATTTCGAAAAAACTACTGATAATTCTCATTGCCGTTTTTGTTTTAATTACAGCAGGCGGCGTTTACTATTTCTTCTTTATGGGCGACGAAACGCACGAGGAGAAAGTTAGCGAGGAACACGGAAAAGGACACAAAGCTGAAAGCGAACACGGCGGCGAGCATGAAAAAGAAAGTATTGAAGACTCGCTTTGGAAACATCGCAAACGTCCGCTAACGCCAGAAGAAATCGGAGAAACTCATCACCCTGAAGCAAAATATTCGGTCGATATTAATAATCCTGAAAAATCGACAAACGAAACATATTTGTTGCCTCCGGAAGCAGATTTGGAAGACCCGCTGATAATTAAGGAGTTTCCGCACGAAAAGAAAATTACTCACACTATTTATGAAAACGACGGCAAATATATGGTGCAGATTTCCTCGTGGAAACGAAGTTCACGCGCGCAAAAAATCGTTAATAAACTACGTCGCGCAGGTTACAACGCGTTTATCGTAAAAGCGTATTTGCCTGCGCTCGGCGGAACTTGGTATCGGGTGCGTATCGGATTTTTCAATACGTTAAAAGAAGCGGAAGAATTTATTAAGAAGAAAGAATATTTACATGTTAGATAACGAAACTTTGTTCTCATTGCTGGCAAAGGGCGGAGTGATGCAAATTTTCATCGCTCTCGCTTCAATAATCGCAATTGCTATTATAATAGAAAGATATTTGTTTTTAATTAAAACCAAACGCGAGGCGAAAACCTTTTTACGTGAATATTCCCAGTTGCTGAAAAATAATGAGATTGACGCCGCGTTGGAATTTTCGAGGGAAAGCGGAACAATGCTCGCCAGAATTGCGGAAAAGGGCTTGACTTCAATAAAATTGGGCAAAGACAGAGTCGCCGCGGCAATCGAAAGCGAAGGGAAAAAAGCGATTTACGAATTGGAACGCGGTTTTACGACTTTGTCCACAATTTCAGGCGTCGCGCCGCTTTTGGGATTTCTCGGAACGGTAACAGGAATGATTTCCGCGTTTATGCAAATTCAAAATTCCGAAGGCGTCGTTAATCCGAGCGCGCTTGCAGGCGGAATTTGGGAAGCGTTAATTACAACCGCGTCAGGGCTTGCCGTTGGAATTATTGCGCTTTCGGCTTACAATTATTTTCTTTCCCGCGTCAAACGGATAATTCTCGATATAGAAACAGTCGCGAACATTACTTTGGACAAAATCTCGGAAACGGAATAAATGACTTTCGAACCCGAACATAAACCGCTTGCTTCGTTTAGTTTTTCTTCGCTTACGGATATTGTGCTTCTGTTGCTTATTTTCTTTTTGCTTACTTCCCAATTCGTAATCGGAAACGGTATCCCTGTTGATTTGCCGAAAACAAAAACCACCGAGAAAACAAAAATTTCGCCGGTTACCGTTTCAATCGATAAAGAAGGGAAAATTTATTTTAAGGGGAAAAGAATATCGAAAGAAAAATTGAAACGCGAGTTCAAGTTAATCAGAACCGAAAAGAATGTCGAAAGCATAATAATTCGCGCAGATAAAGAAACCGCTTTGGGAAACGTTGTCGCCGTAATAGATT
>WGAL01000309.1 GCA_015494845.1 Melioribacteraceae bacterium | reverse complement strand
CTTTGGCCGAGTCAAACATTCAAAAAACTTTTCAAAGAATTCAAGGTCGCAAATCTCAACGCGCTTGCGCTCGGCAGCGTTTTAATAATTGCGACCTATTTCTTTTTCGATACAGGAATGAAATTCTCGCTATTAATAGCGGGAACGCTTCTTGTAATATTGAATTTCGCTACGATTATCGGTGCGGCTATACCGATTTTATTAAACAAACTTAAAATTGATCCGGCAATTGCCACAGGCCCTTTTGTTGCAACGATGAACGACATTTTCGGATTATTAATTTATCTCACATTAGTTACGATTTTCTTCTCGTAAAATGGAAAAATTCAAAAGAGTTTTTTTTTCGCTTTCGGTAATTAACATTACTATTGTTGCATTTCTTACTTTTCTTTCAATTATTACATTAATTTACATTGAAAGAATTCCTGACAGCCTTAACATCTTTGTTTACAATGTTGTTATTATTACATTTATTTTTTTGCTTACGAATAAACAAGTAACTTCCCGCAAAAGAATTTTCAAACAGCTTGAATATGCATTTTTACCGATAATGATATTCCTTGTATTCAAGGAACTTTACTTTATGACTGACCCGATTAACGGAGTCGTTTACGATTGGTATTTAATTGCAATTGATAAAGCGTTGTTTGGTGTAAATCCTACTTATGTTTTATATAAAATTGCCAATCCGGTTTTAACTGAGATTTTGCAACTTGCTTATTCATCGTATTATTTTTTACCGATAATTCTTGCCTTCGATTTAATAAGGCGTGGCGATGAAGTAAAAGCCGATTATATGCTTTTTATGGTTTTCTACGGCTTTTTTCTTTCTTATTTCGGTTACTTAACTATTCCGGCTATTGGCCCGCGTTTTACTTTGCATAATTTTGCCAATATAGAAAACGAACTTCCTGGTTTATTTTTTACGCATTATTTGCGGGAGTTAATTAATTCAGGGGAGGGAATAAGCAACGTAACGCTTTTCCCGATGTTGGAAGTTCAAAGGGACGCTTTTCCGAGCGGACATACGGAAATTACGTTAATTGTTCTTTACTTTGCGGCAAAATATAAAGCAAAAACCCGTTACGTCTTATTTCCGATTGGAATTTTACTTATTTTTGCAACTGTTTATTTACGCTATCATTATGTTATTGATTTGATTGGTGGAACGCTTTTTATGATTTACAGCGTATGGACGGGGAAATATTTATTTGAAGCGTGGACGAAAATTAGAATGAGTTACGTAGAAACTAATGACTAAATACGAAAAGAAAAATCAAGTAAAAAATGTTTTTGACCCGATTGCGGAAAGTTACGATTTCCTGAATCATTTGTTAAGTTTCGGTATAGATTGTTATTGGCGACGCAAAGCGGTAAAACTTACCGGATTTAAGAAAGATGCAAAATTACTTGACGTCGCTTGCGGAACCGGCGATTTCTCTATTGTGGCAAGAAATAAAGGTAAGGTTCAAGATATTACCGGTTTGGATTTTTCAAAAGAAATGATGATGCAATTCGTCAAAAAAGCGCCGTGGATTAACGGGCGTTTGGTTCAAGCCGTCGCAGAGCAAATGCCTTTTCCAGACAACCATTTTACTAATATTATTGTCGGTTTTGGCGTTCGTAATTTTTACGATATACCGAAAGGCTTATCCGAATTTTACAGAGTTCTGAAAAAAGGCGGCAAAACCACAATTTTGGAATTCAGATTGCCAAAGAACAGATTTATCGGATTAATTTATCGCGCGTATTTTCACGGAATTCTGCCTGTTATCGGAAAAATAATCTCGAAAAACGATGAATCCTATAAATACTTGCCTCGCTCCGTAGATGAATTCGAGCATAAAGTCGATACCGTTAAACTTTTGAAAGAAATAGGTTTTGAAAAGATTCAAGTTAAAATGCTAACCTTCGGAATAGTCCAATGCGTAATTGCCGAAAAGTAAATTTAAATTTATTTCACTCAATTTTATCTAAATCTAACAATAAAAAAAGCTGTCCCCGTATCGAAATTGACACGGAAACAGCCCTGGGTATGACCTCATAGCGCCTGAGAGAATTATTTCATGAGGATTAATTTTTTAGTTGCAGTAAAATTGCCTGCGCGTAAGGTGTAAAAATATATTCCGCCAGGTAAATTGCCGCCGTCAAATTGAACGGAATATTCACCAGGAGCTTGTTCTTTGTTTACAAGTGTTGCGACTTCACGTCCGAGTGCATCATAAACTATTAATGTTACATTTTGTAGAGACGCAAAATTTTGCGTCTCTACGTTTGGTATTGCGTATTTTATAGTTGTTGTCGG
>WGAL01000308.1 GCA_015494845.1 Melioribacteraceae bacterium | reverse complement strand
CTTAAATACTCAATTTTTTTCTGATTTTACACATTCATTCTTTTACTTACAGAATTGATACCTTTCGAGTTATTGGGCTTGAACCATTTATTTAACCAAGAACTCCTGCACAAAGAACAAGAAACGCTTTTCATTAAAACGAATAAAATATATAAAATAGAACCGATAAAACGAACAAAACCCACATTCCGTCGTGAACTTCTTTTCCTTTTCCGCCAAAAATTTTCATAACAGGATAGGCGATAAATCCTGCCGTCATTCCGATTCCGATATTATATGTAAAACTCATTAGGGCAATAACGATAAACGCAGGCAATACGTCGGTTAAATCCTTAAAATTCAATTCTGTAATCGGTTGCAACATTAACATTCCCACGATAATCAGAGCAGAGCCGTAAGCGAATCCAGGAATAATACTAAAAAACGGCGAGAAGAAAAGCGCAACAAGAAACAAAAGCGCGGTAATTACGGACGTAAAACCTGAGCGTCCGCCTGCCTCGACTCCGGCGGCAGATTCAATAAATGTTCCGGTTGTCGTCGTTCCCAAAAGCGCGCCGACTACGGTAGCCAAAGCGTCGCAAAGCATCGGCTTTTCAATCTCGGGAAGATTGCCTTTCTCGTCAAGCAATCCGGCTTTATACGAAACGCCGATTAAAGTACCCATTGTATCGACGAAATCCATAATAAACACGGTTAAAATTACCGCGAAAAATCCCCAGGTTAACGCTCCGGCAATATCCAACTTCAAAAACACAGGCGAAATATCCGGCGGCGCACTGACGATATTTTCCGGCGCAGGCGTTAATCCGAAAATTACGCCGAGAACCGTAACCGTAATAATTCCGATTAAGATTGAACCTTTTACTTTCTTTATCATCAAAAAACCGATGAACAATATTCCGAAAAGGGCAAGTAAAACGCTGCCGTCGTGAAAATTATTTGCTTTAACAGGAGCGCCGGGAACGCCAAGCGTAATAATTCCCGTTTCGTTAAGACCGATGAAAGTAAGGAAAAAGCCGATTCCGACTGCAAAAGAAATTTTAAGCGAATTGGGAATAGCGTTTGCCAACCAACCGCGAATTTTGAATAAAGTCAGCAATGTAAACAAAGAGCCGCTTATAAAAATTGCCCCCAAAGCAGTTTGCCAGGAATAGCCCATTACTTTCACAACGGTAAACGCGACAAAAGCGTTTTCGCCCATATACGGCGCAATCGCGAAAGGACGTTTGGCATAAACTCCCATTGCCATTGTTCCGAAAAATGCGCTTAAAATTGTAGCAACCATTGAAGGACCGAACGGCATTCCTGCGGCTTCCAGAATTTTAGGGTTAACCACAATAATGTATGCCATTGTAAAAAAAGTAGTGAATCCGGCGATAATTTCAGTTTTAAGATCGGTTTGTAATTCTTCGAAATGAAAATACTTTGCTAACATTATTGCTCCGATTAAAATTATTCAGATAATTTGATTAGCAACCGAATATACAAAATTAAATTATTTTTTAATCCTCGGTATCCAAATCGAGCATTTGCTTGCCGGATGCGTAATCGGTGAGTTTGGGGTTTTGTAAATTTTTAAGAGCGTCAGCCGCGTTTTTAATTCTCTTAATCGCTTCTTCTATTATTTCAATATCGTCTTGAATTTTGGCAAGTTCTCTCTCGTCCAATTCTTGCTTAATGTTTTCAACGCTCAAACTCAAACTTGCCAACGGATTATTTATTTGGTGTCCTGCCGTAAAAGCCATTTCTACAAGCGCTTTGTTGTGTTCGGCTTCTCTTAGTTCTTCCTGAAGTTTAGTAATTCTAATGCCTGTTCGAATTCGCGCAAGCAATTCTTGGTTATCGGTCGGTTTAACTAGAAAATCGTCGGCGCCGGTATCAAGTCCCTCAATCTTATCGCGTAACGTTCCGCGCGCAGTCAAGATTATGTAATAAATAGATTTATATTCTTCTTTCTTTCTCAAACGGTCGCATAATTCAACGCCGTCCATTAGCGGCATTGTCCAATCGGCAAGAATTACGTGAGGTTTGAATTCTTTCAGCGTTTCGAGTGCTTCCACGCCGTTATTTGCCGTTCTGATTTCATATCCGGAGCGTTTCAGCAGGGTTTCCAAAATATATTTTGTGTCTTGCTCGTCTTCAACAATCAGTATTTTATCTTTATTTTCAGCCATTTACCAACTTTCTTACTTCTTGCAAAAATTCATTAAAATCGCTAATCGGTTTACGGATAAATTTATCCGCCTTGCTGTACTCAAAATCATTCATATCCTTTTGCAGATTATAAGCAGAAACCAAAAGAATTTTCGGGTTTCCGTATTTTTTATTTTCTTTAATTATTTTGGAAATTTCCAATCCGCTTATAACCTCTCCATTTAAAGTTGTGTTACGCAAACTTACGTCCAAAATTACAACTTTAACATTTCTATTTTCGAGTATATTAAAAATTTCACCGTAGTTTTCCGTTTGAACCAAATCAAGTTTGCAATGCTTAAAAACAATTTCGTAAAATCTTTTGGTTATAGGGTCATCCTCAACTGCAAGAATTATTCCGTTCATCTAAATATCGACAAGTTGTTCATATTTAACCAAAATACTTATTCTTCTGTTAATTTTACTGAATGGATGTTCCGGGTCTCGTAATCTGTGATCGGCATAACCTCGAACTTCGTCAATTTGTTTATCGTCCACGCCGGCTTGTTCCAAAATTCTTCTCGCGCTATTTGCTCTGTCGGTACTTAAATCAAAATTATTATATCCGCGGGGATTAGGAGGATAAGGCTTTGCGTCGGTGTGTCCTTCAACGACAATCTTATTATTTAATTCACTTAATTGTTGCCCGATTAAATACAAAATCTTTTTAGCTTTCGGCTTCAGTTTGGCGCTTCCGGATTCAAAGAAAGAGGATTTATTATCAAGTAACTCAATACGCAATCCGTCGTTAGTTACCTTTATTTCAATTTGATTTAAAATCGGAGCAAGATCAGGATTTGATTGCAATGCGCCGATTATTTCTATTCCTTTTCTTCTTAATAATTTTTGTTCTTCGTCTTTTTTATTCAATTCTTCTTTAAGTTCCTGCTCAACGTCAATTTTACCGGTTCCAGGTCCTTGCCCTTTCATAAAAGTTTTGCTTCCGCTGATGCCGATAATTGTCGGGTTCTGAAAATAATGCGCAACAGCAGTTCTTACCTCCTCGGTTTGCGCCAAAACCCAAAGCACGATAAACAAAGCCATCATCGCAGTAACAAAATCAGCGTATGCGACTTTCCACGCTCCACCGTGATGTCCGTGTCCGCACTTTTTCCCTTTCTTGACAACTACAGGTTCTTCATTATGGTTACCGTTTTGCTCGGCCAATTATCCTTTCCCTCTCAGATAATTTTCAAGTTCGGTAAACGTGGGTCTGACGTCGGAGAACAAAGTCCTACGCGCAATTTCAACGGCTACAATCGGGGGATTGCCTTTCGCGTAAGCGACAACGGCGGTTTTTATCGTTTCCAAAAATCTCGCTTCGTCTTCGTACATATGTTCGATATTGGTTGCAAGCGGTCCGACAAAACCGTAAGCCAACAGCACACCCAAAAACGTTCCCACAAGCGCCGCTGCAACGTGGTGTCCCACGGCTTCCGCGCCTTCGTTAATACTTGACATCGTTACGATAATACCGAGCACAGCGGCAACAATACCAAGGCCAGGGAAAGAGTCGCCGAGTTTTGTTAGAAGCGCGCCTATCGGTTTTGTTTCGGTTTCGAACGTTTCAATTTCGGTGTCCATTAAAGCTTCAATTTCGTGTGGAGGAACGCCGCCTGAAAGCATAACTTTTAACGTATCGGCAAAAAAAGCAACTGCGGTTTCATTTTTGACCAGTTTATCGCTCTGCGAAAGAATTTCGCTTGCGGCAGGGTCTTCGATGTGTTTTTCTATGGCAAGTAAACCGTCACGTTGCGCAACAAGAAAAATATCGTAAAAAGCTTTAAGTAATTTCATGTAATCTTCTTTTTCGAGGTGTTTATGCCCTAAAGCTTTTGTTATTGAAGCAATCATTTTTTTCAGCGTAGGAAGCGGAGTCATAATTAGTAATGCGCCTGTTGCCGCGCCGCCGATTGTTATAAACTCGGAAATCTGAATCAACGCGGCGAGATTTCCGCCTGCCATTGAAAATCCTGTTACAAGAGCGCCCAAGACCACCACTGCGCCAATTATTATAAACATAGTTTACCGTTTTTTTAGTTGTTTTTTTATTTCTTCGATTTTTCGAAAAATTTTACTCGTTTTTATTTCCGCAAAAACCCAATCGCTTGGCGTTGCAAAGGCAAGATTCATAACTTCCCGCGAAAGTTCGGTAAGTTCAGGGTAGCCGATTGTGCCTCCTGCGCCTTTAATTTGATGAATGTAGTTTTTCAAATCTTCCGCGTCGCGTCTTCTCATCGCATCCGCAATTTTATGTTTTATTTCCGGAAAACTTTTTAAAAACACTTGCAACAAATCTTCCTTAATTTGCTTAGATTCTTCATTAGTAATTAATAAAGACGAACTTGATGAGGAAGAATCAAAAAACTCGCCGGATAATATTTCGTTAACCGCTTCTTTCAAAATTCTTTCTTCAATCGGTTTGGAAATTACTTTTGTCGCGCCGGCTTCCATTGCCGCAATAACATTGCTTTTTACCGTATTACCGCTAATTACAATCACTGGAATATCTTTAATATCTGATAAAACATTCTTCACTTCAAGCATTTTCAAACCGTTAACATTCGGCATCATTAAATCGAGAAAAATCAAATCCGGTTTTTTTTCCGCAGCCAAACGCAAACCTTCCAAACCGTCGGAACAAGTGTAAACGCTAAAATCGTAGCCTCTAAAAAATTCTTCCAAAGATTTCTTAATTACGTCGGAATCATCAACAATTAATACTTTAACGGATTTATTTGTCATTTATTACTTATTAAATTTTTCCTTTAACTTTTTAATTGTTTCCGGATCTAGTGAAGTCGAACTTTGTTGAGCTTCGCTAACTTGTTTTTTAACGCTTTCGTAAAGTTCATCGCGTAAGATTTTTACCGAGGTTGGCGCATCAATTCCAATCTTAACGCTACCGTCAGAGATGTTAACAATGGTAATTACGATATCATTACCAATCCGAATTTTCTGGTTTTGCTTCCTGGATAGAACAAGCATACTTTATCCACTCTTACTTTCTATAAAAAGTTTTCTGTCGATTTCAAATTTATCATTATCTATAATTTTTTGAAAGCCTTCTTTTTTAGAATGATTAATATAAATCGGGGCTTTCAAATTAATTGTTATTTCGGAAATATCCTTTGAAAGCTTTACAATTCCGTAAACTTCGCAACCTTCTTCGGTCGGATATTTCTCTTCCAGCATCAATGCAGGAAAAAGTGGAAAAACAATTTCAGGTTCGTCAATTGACGTAAGCCACGAGAAAAGGCCTTCTTCTTCGGTTATCAAAATGAACTTTTTTAAATTCTCGAACCCGATAATTCCTTCCTTAAAAGTGATGACGATATTCTCGTCAAATTCGATTTCTCCGAATTGGCTTGTTTTTATTTTCATAAATATACCAT
>WGAL01000307.1 GCA_015494845.1 Melioribacteraceae bacterium | reverse complement strand
GTCATTGCGAGGAGACTTTCGGCGCAGCCGAAAGACGACGCGGCAATCTGTCGGTTTAGTAAGCTCAAGCTAAATATTTGATAGATTGCCACGCCAATCCCGACAAGTCGGGATTGTCTCGCAATGACGTTTGCTTTTTTACACCGTCCGTCATTGCGAGGAGCAAAGCGACGAAGCAATCTGTCGGAATGTTAGCCTACGCTGAAAATTCGGCAGATTGCCACAAAATTGCTTGCGCAATTTTTCGCAATGACGTTTGTTGTTTATTGTGTTCGTCTTTATTAATTTAAGAATAAATTATTCTGAATAAACAAAATGAAAATCGGATTATTACAATACTCGCCGGAATGGGAAAAGCCGGAAGCGAACGTTGAGAAAATTAATGACATTCTCGCCGGAAAAAATCTTGGGGAACTCGACGCGATTGTTTTTCCGGAATTGACTTTAACCGGCTTCACGATGAACTCGAAAAAATTCGCCGAAGAGATTGACGGAATTTCGCACCGCTTTTTTATTAAACTTGCCGCGAAAAATAAGGTTCATGTTTTCGGCGGACTAATAGAAAACGACAGCGGACAAATTTTCAACACAATGTTGCACATTGACAATTTCGGGTTGATAAAAGCGCGTTACAGAAAAATTCATCCGTTTTCTTACGCAAAAGAAGAACGATTTTTTTCATCCGGCAAAGAACCGGTTCTTACCGAAATGAACAAAGCAAAAACCGGAATGACAATTTGTTACGATTTGAGATTTCCTGAATTGTACCGGATTTACGCATTGAGGGGCGCGGAAATAATTATCAACATTGCAAATTGGCCAGTTACTAGAATCAAGCATTGGGATTTACTGTTGCAAGCGAACGCGGTTTTTTCTCAATCGATTGTAATTGGCGTTAACAGAACAGGAAACGACCCTTTTAACGAATACAACGGACACAGTCGCGTATTTTTGCCGGACGGAACAGCGCTAAACGAGATTAGCGAAAAAGAGGGTTTGATCGTAGAGGAGTTTTACACGGAAACAGTTAAAGAGTACCGGCAAAAATTTCCGTTTCTGAAAGACGCAAAATTACTGAAATAATTTTTTGTCGAAACGCCGCAAACAATTATTTTCACTTCTTGAAATTAATTTGATATGAAAGAAAATAAAAGAACCATACTAACCGAGTTTTTGCTTCACTTACATCCGCAGAAAATTGACAAGCGTTCGGTTGAATTTCGAAGAACATTCGGCTTGGGCGGAATAAATGCGCTTTTGTTTGTTGTTCTTGCGGTCAGCGGTTCGATTTTGCGCTTTTTTTACGTTCCGTCTGTTGAAAACGCTTACGATTCGATTGTAGCGTTAAACACCAAAACTTTGCTTGGCGGATTTGTCCGCAACGTTCATTATTGGGCGGCAATGTTGTTTATCGTTTCGGTTTTTCTGCATTTGTTGCGCGTTCTTTATTCAACCGCAATATTTAACGAACGGAAAAAGAATTGGTATTACGGCTTGGCGTTGTTTGCGCTGGTAATTTCGACGAATTTCGCCGGATATTTATTGCCGTGGGATCAAATTTCATATTGGGCGGTTACGGTTATTACTTCTTCGTTTGAATATGTTCCGGTCGTAGGGAAATGGATCGCGGAATTTGTTCGCGGCGGCGAGAGCGTGGGACAAAACACTTTGTTGAATTTTTACGTTTTACACACTTCCTTTTTTCCGTTTTTGATATTGATTATCGGCGCGTTGCATTTTTGGCTTGTGCGTAAAAACAACGGAATTGCGCTTCCGAAGGTTGAGACTTCCGAAAAAGTTAATGCAAACCCGGTTTTGGTAAACAAGGAAATTTTTGCCGCGCTTGCCGTAACGTCTTTATTATTTTTGCTGGCGTTGTTATTTAACGCGCCTCTCGGCGAAATGGCAAATCCCGCCGTAAGTCCGAATCCGACAAAAGCGCCGTGGTATTTCGAAGGCGCGCAAGAACTTTTAATAAACGTTCATCCGGCAGTTTCGTTAATGGTAATTCCTCTTTTAATTTTAGCGTTTTTTATTTACTTGCCGCTTGTTAAAATACCGGAAGAAAAATCC
>WGAL01000306.1 GCA_015494845.1 Melioribacteraceae bacterium | reverse complement strand
TCCGGTTTCCCCGATTTATCCGCAACGATTTTCGCCGCTTTTACTATTTGCTCGATTACGTGTTTATAGCCCAAACCGGCTTCCGTTGGAATTGAAGTTTTGAATAAAATTTTGCCCGATTTATCAACTGCGCCGGCTTTAATATTTGTGCCGCCCAAATCAATTCCGATTGCGAAATTCTTGTGGTTCATAGTTACCGAAAAAATTTTTTATGAATTTTGAAATTTATTTAAATTTTACGGCGTAGCAAAATACGGAAGTCGCGGGGTTTATGCGTTTGTCGTTGCGAGGAGCGAAGCGACTGACGAAGCTCCGCCTTAGGCGGACTGTCGGTTTAGCAAGCAAAAGCTAAATATTCGATAGATTGCCACAGAAATTGCTTGCGCAATTTCTTCGCAATGACGCGAGTTTTTTATTTTTATCCACACCCCGTCAATCTCGTTCCTCGATTGCCACCCCTCTATTAGAGGGGAATTTTTCACCAGAAACCAAGAACTACGAACCAAGAACCAAGAACTAAGAACCAATCCGCCTTGGCGGACTACGAACTATTCTAAACAATTCCCAACTTCGAAAACGCTTCGGAAATATCTCCGACCGCAATTGTTTTCAATTTACTGCTTTTGAGATTTTTCAAATTCCCTTTCGGCACAAATGCGGTTTTAATTCCGAGTTTCTCCGCTTCGGAAATTCTTTTTTCGATGTTGCTAACGTTGCGCGCTTCGCCGCCAAGACCGATTTCGCCGAGCAATAGAACATCCGAAGGAATTACTTTGTCGTTTATGCTCGAAGCGATTGCCGCGCAAACAGCCAAGTCCACCGCCGGTTCGAAAATTTTTAATCCGCCCGCAATGTTTACGAAAACGTTGTTGTAACTTGTCCGCAATCCGGCGCGTTTTTCGAGAACCGCGAGCAAAATCGCAAGCCGTTTGTAATCCAAGCCGGTTGCTACGCGTTGCGGATTTCCGTAATTCGAATAAGTCGTAAGCGCTTGAATTTCAATCAGAACGGCGCGCGAGCCTTCCAAGCTTGCGGTAATAACCGAACCAGGCAGTTCTTTTTCTTTTTGGCTCAAAAATATTTCGCTCGGATTTTCGACTTGTCGTAAACCGTTTTGCGTCATTTCAAAAACGCCGATTTCGTTTGTGTTACCGAATCGATTTTTTAACGCCCGCAAAATACGGAACGAGTAATTTTTTTCGCCTTCAAATTGAAGAACCGTATCGACAATGTGTTCCAAAATTTTCGGACCGGCGATAAATCCCTCTTTCGTTACGTGTCCGATAATTACGGTAGTGATATTGTTGGTTTTGGAAAGCCGCATAAGGTTTGAAGTAACTTCGCGCAATTGCGTTACCGAACCGGGGGGGTTGTCGATTTTCGGGTCGTAAATCGTTTGAATTGAATCGATAATTAATAGTTCCGGTTTTAGCTTGAGAACCGATTTTTCAATTTCCTCGTAATCGGTTTCGGTAAAAAGCGAAATTTTATCGGAGGAAATTCCAAGCCGTTTTGCGCGCGAATTTATTTGGTTTGCCGATTCTTCGCCGGTAACATAGAGCGTTTCAACTTCCGCCTTTGCTGCCGCTTGCATTATTAAAGTAGATTTCCCAATCCCTGGATCGCCGCCAATTAAAACCAGTGAACCAGGCATAAATCCGCCGCCAAGCGTTCTGTCAAATTCATTAATTCCGGTTAAAATTCTTTTTTCTTCCGGTGCGGTTGTTCCGTCAAGTTTTACGATTTTTGCCGTTGCTTCTGTTTTACTTCGCGAACGCGACGTTGAAAATTTTTCTTCGGTAAATGTGTTCCACTCACCGCAAGAGGGACATTTCCCAAGCCAATTCGGCGATTCGTAACCGCAGTTGGAACAAACGTATTTAATTTTGGTTTTGCTCATAATTAAAAATTTTTTACGCGGAAAGATAAACTTTTTATCAATAAACCTAATTAACAAAACAAAAATTTTGAATCTATTCTCGATAAAAAAACTTAAATCTCCAAACCGAATTTTTTTACGAAGAAAAATCAATGAAATTTCAAGACTTCAAAAAATCGTTTATTTATATTACGCGCGATTTCCCTTCGTATGAAATGAAGCGCTATAAAATAAGTCTCGGCAAAGCGCTGTTTTATTTGTCAGGATATACGCTTATCGTCTTCCTTTTTGCTGTTGCCTTATTCAGTTTTACGCCGTTGAAAAAAGCGCTTTTTTGGATAGAGAACGGAAAAATAAAAGAACAAGCCGTGCAAATTAAACGTCTTGAAAGAGAAGTGGCGCTTGTTCAAAAAGAATTGGACAAATTTATCAAACTTGAAAGGCGTTTAAATTACGCGATTATACTCGCAGGCACTGATTCGCTCGATTCCAACGCGGTTATTTACGATTCGCTTAGAGCTGAACCAAATAAAAACAATTTGAACGGCGGTAATTTACTTTTCATTTTCGAAGCGTTTGTGAATAAATTTTTTAGCGATTCAACTGCGAATAAAAACGATTTGTATTTTATTTCGCCTGTGGAAAACGGCGTAATTTTGCGTAAATTCGAAAAAGAAAGCGGACATTACGGAATCGATTTTGCAGTAAAGCCGAATACGCCGATTGTGGCTTCCGCGCCTGGCTATGTGATTTTTGCAGGATTTACAGATGTTGACGGCAACGTTATAATTATTCAACATAATGAAAATTTCAGAACGGTTTTGAAACATTGTAATATTTTATTGAAGAAAACAGGCGATACGGTTTATCAAGGCGAGGTAATTGCTTACAGCGGAAACAGCGGAATAAATACGACAGGTCCGCATTTGCATTTCGAAATATGGCACGGAAACGAAGTTTTGAATCCGGAAAAATTTATTGTTCGATAAAAAATCAGGAAATAAAAAATGGGAAAAAAGGACAACTATTCTTCAGGCGAAGTTAGTATTTTAAGCCACGACGTAAATGTAGAAGGAAAAATTACGAGCAACGGAAACGTAAGAATTGACGGGAAAGTAGTTGGCGACGTTGCCGTAAAAGGCAATTTAACAATTGGCGAAACCGCGAATATAGAGGGAAACGTTTCGGCAAGAAATATTTTAAACGGCGGAAAAGTTAAGGGAACGCTTAAAGCCGAAGAAAAAGTTACGCTCGAAAGCACTTCGGTTCTTGAAGGCGATTTGTACGCGGCTACGCTTGTGATTAACGAAGGCGCAAGATTTGAAGGCAAAAGTTCAATGACCAAGTCCGAAAATGCAAAACAATAAAAAGAATGATAATTGGCTTTCAAGTTTGGCGAAAGCATATCAAGAATTAAATGTGTATTTAAGTCTCGGCGTTCAACTTGCCGTAACTATGGTTGTGATGTTCTTCCTCGGAAAATTTCTTGATGAGAAATTAAACACTTCGCCCTTCCTCGTAATCGGATTTTCATTGTTCGGGGGATTTGCAGGAACTTATAATTTTATTCGCGCAGTAAATGAAATTAGTAAGAAAAAGCGAGAAGAAAAGAAAGGCTGATTAGAAGCTGTCATTGCGAGCCAAGACGCGCAAGCGGATTGGCGTGGCAATCTACCGAATATTCAGCGTGGGCTTAGTAAACTGACAGATTGCCACGTCGTCTTTTGACTGCGTCGAAAGCCTCCTCGCAATGACGCAAAAATTTTAACTTTTCTTTTTATCCTTTTCCGGATAAGTCGTTCCAAAAAGTTTATCCCAAAAAGTATTGCTTACGCCAAATCCCAAATCTTCGTATTTGTAATGATGAATTGCGTGGTGGTCTTTTAGTTTTTTCCAGTAGCCGGATTTAATATTAAAATGATGCACAGCGTAGTGGGTAATGTCGTAAAATAAATAACCGGTAAAAAATCCGGCGCCAAAAGGATTTGCGTTTGCATTGCCGAAAACCCAAACAAAAAGAAGGTAAAATAAAATTGCCAAAGGAACGCTTACTGAAGGCGGCATAACCAATCTTTTTGAATCTTGCGGATAATCGTGGTGAACGCCGTGGAAAGTCCAAAAAACGTCTTCGAGTTTTGGATTTTTCGGGTGGTAGTGAAATAAAAATCTGTGCAAAGAATATTCGGTGAAAGTCCAAAATACAATTCCGGCCAAGTAAAGCAAAATGAAATTTCCAACGCCAACATTAAACTCGAAAGACCGGTAAATTAAATACAAAATTACCGGAATGAAAATAAAAAGCGGAACAGTCCAATGGACTTTTGTAAACATTTCCAAAAAATCGCTTTGGAACATACGTACAGATTCATCTTTGTTTGAAACGTAAAGCTTATTGTTTCCTGCTCTCCTTTCTCGCCAACTCATATTTTTCTCCTATAAAAATATTACTATTAATGTAAGATATACAAAAATCGATTTGGTTTCATTTTTAGTAAAATAATTTTTTCAAAAAAATTTATCCGGCGTTTTTAGGATAACAAAATCTTAATTAATTTATTGACAAAAGATTTTCAATATGTTAAGTTTCGTTTTTCTAAAAATTTGAAAATGCACATGGAACAAACGGTACTTACTGAATTCGGAAAAGTCTTAATTTTTATGATTTGGGCGATTGTTCTTGTTG
>WGAL01000305.1 GCA_015494845.1 Melioribacteraceae bacterium | reverse complement strand
ACAGAGGTTTTGCAATTGATTTTAGAGGTCACGGACAATCTTATCCGGTTGGGAAAAAAAGAGAAGCTCTGATTGATGATATGATTTTTTATGATATACCGGCATTGCTGGAATATGTAAAGAAAAAAGGTATAAAAGAATATTTTTTGGTAGGTCACAGCATGGGTGGAATGACTTCTCTGGAATATGCGGCTTTAAATAACGATCCTGCCTTGTTGGGAATTGTTCCTATTGCCGGACCGGTAACTTTTACCGTAGGGACTCATGAAAAAATTAAGAAAATTATTAAATTGGTAAAATTTATAAGACCTTTTACAAATAAAGTTTACAATAGAATACCGGCAATTTTTTTACGACCGTTTTATCCTTATGTATCGAAACTGCCGGAATTGAGGCTACTTGGTAATCCTGATAATATGGATACTAAAGAGATCGGGATTTTAATGGGGAGAGCAATAAGCGATATGCCGCTTTCCGTCGTTCCTCTGTTTAAAACGGCTTTAAAAACAGGTATGGTAAATTATGCAAACGGAGAAAATTATTTTGAGAAAATTAAGAATATTAAAATCCCCGTGTTGATGATAGCTGGAAGTTTTGATAATCTTGTTGACCCGTATTCGGTAATAATGGAATATGATGAAATTTCATCTGCGGATAAAAGTTTGGTTATTGCCGGTAAGGCAAACGGTTTCAGGGAAGATTACGGTCATATCGATCTTGTAGTCGGAAAAAATGCTCTAATTGAAATTTATCCGATTATAAAAAAGTGGATATTAAATCATACTAAGGGAAGAGCCGTTATTGATGGAGGCGGCGACCGGATTCGAACCGGTGAATAACGATTTTGCAGACCGTCCCCTTAGACCGCTTGGGTACGCCGCCAAAAAAATGGAGCGGGAAACGGGACTCGAACCCGCGACATCAACCTTGGCAAGGTTGCGCTCTACCAACTGAGCTACTCCCGCGTTTCTCAAAATCTTACAGAACATAAATCTAAAAATCAGAATATAAAATATATTATTTCGGATTTAATTTTTCAAGTGTTTTTTCTTAAAAAATTTATGAATTTGCTCTGTAAAATTCATCGACAAGAGAAACGTATTTTTCTTTTAACTCCTCGGAAATGTTGCTCGCCAAAAAAGAATTTTTCGCTAATTTGTAAATATCTTCTTTGCTTAAATCAAGCGCTTCTGCAACAGATAGATAATTGTCGTTTACGTATCCCCCGAAATATGCCGGGTCGTCGGAATTTACCGTAACGAATAAGCCTTTATCAAGCATTGTTTTTAGCGGATGTTGTTTAATATCTTTTACAACGCGGAGTTTTAAATTGGATAACGGACAAACGGTAAGCGCAATTTGTTCTTTAACCAAACGTTCGACCAACTTTTCATCGTCAAGAGAATGATTGCCGTGGTCGATTCTGTCAACGTGTAAAATATCCAACGCTTCCCAAACGTATTCTGCAGGTCCTTCTTCTCCGGCATGAGCCGTTAGGAAAAAGCCGTCCGCCTTAGCTCGCTTGTAAATTCTTTCAAATTTTGAAGGCGGATTTCCGATTTCCGAGGAATCCAATCCGATTGCATCGATTTTGTCCTTGTTGTCAAGAAGATATTCGTAAATTTCAAAACCGGCTTCTTCGCTCAAATGACGCAAAAAACTGAAAATGATTTTTGTCGTCATTCCGAATTTTTCCTCGGCGTCTTTTAACGCATTGTAAATCCCGTTAAAAACGGTGTTAAATTCAACGCCTCTGTCGAGGTGAGTTTGCGGGTCGAACATAATTTCCGCGTGCAAAACTTTGTTTGCTTTTGCTTTTTCCAAATAAGCCCAAGTTAAATCGTAAAAATCTTGCTCGTAAAGTAATACACCAGCTCCGGCGTAGTAAATATCAAGAAAATCTTGCAAATTGCTGAAATTATATGCTTCGCGCACTTCTTCAACAGAATTGTATTTAATCTGTTGGTTGTTCCGTTTAGCAATTTCAAACATTAATTCCGGCTCAAAACTTCCTTCGATATGTAAGTGCAATTCCGCTTTGGGAATGTTTTCAATAAATTTTTTTAATTCATCGTTCATTTTTTTACTCCCGTTATTTAAGTAAAATCATTTTTTTCGTAGAACTGAAATTACCGGCGCGCAGTGTGTAAAAGTAAACGCCGCTTGGTAGTTTTGTTGCGTTGAATTGAACTGCGTATTTGCCTGGCGATTGTTTTTCGTTTACAAGCGTCGCAACTTCGCGTCCGAGCGCATCGTAAACCTTAAGTGAAACATCAACCGCACCTTTTGTAGAGACGCGATTAATCGCGTCTCTACCATGAATGGACGCAATGACATACGTTATCGTTGTCGTCGGGTTAAACGGGTTGGGATAATTTTGGTTTAATGAAAATTCAGTCGGAAAATCATCTTCCTCAACATCCACGTTAGGATCGAAGGCAAAAACAGCAATTGCCATGTAAGTGATTTTCTTTCCGCTTGTCGATTCAACATTCGAAACTCTCGCAATGTAAACGGAATCTGTGAGATTAGCGTTTACGGTTAATTTAACTATAGAGTTATCGCCTTGGTAGCCGGTTTGCGCCGAGATGATTTGTAAATTGGAATTAACCAGCGAATAATTTTCCGCATTATTTGCCGAAGTTGAATTTAAATCCTCCGAAAATTTAATTACAAATTTGTCCGGTCCAACCATTTTTGCATATTCAATTACGAGACTATCGGTAATGTAAATCCTATCTGCAAATTCAGGATGATCTATAAACGGATTTCTGTTGTGCTGAAAAGATTCCACGACGTTATTTCGTCTTCTCTCCCAATCGTCCGGCGGGTCAAATCTGTTCCAAGCGAGTAAAGTTGATAATTTGCCGAAATAGGGAGTGTTTGAGGATGTCGGAATGTTTTCGACAAGTTGTAAGTTTAGCGCCGGAGAATCGTAACGCGTCGCCATATACAACATCGATCTTGCTACGTCGCCTTTAACCGCGTCGCGCGGTTCCCAAGAAATATTTGTGTAATAACAACCTGAGTGAACCGTTCCGCCGTCGAGATATTCTTGTCCGCCATTGTCGAAATCTTTATTTCCTCTCGCAGAATTTGTGGAAATATCCGCAGGATGTAAATGGTGGCAATCGGTGTAAGCGGTATCGCCGGAACTTGGAAATCCGTGAGATTTTGCCCAAACGTGTTCGCGGTTCCAACCTGCGCTGTATTCGCCGTCGGCGTCGAGAGAGTATCCCATATAAATGGTAATTATGTTATTCGGATTGTTCGGGTCTTTGTCGGCTTCTTTAAGAATATCCCAAGTATCCGTCGAGGACGACGAATAAGGATATCGCGTGTGGTTCTTAATTAAATTGAACAATGTCTTTTGCAATTCGCTTCCGTAAAGTCCGTCGGTTGGAGTGTAATCTTGAGCAAGCAACGAAATGCTCAATACAAAAACAAAAAAGAAGAGTAAGTTTTTTTTCATCGTTTCACCTAAAAATTAAAATGTAAAATGCTTTATTTTTTCGCCTTTAGCTTCAATTTCCATCATCGCTTCAATTCCGATTTGCAAGTGAAGTTCAACATATTTCGAAGTAACTTTTTTATCGGATTCTTCGGTTTTAATTCCTTCCTTAATCATTGGCAAATCGGATACCAAGAGCAACGCGCCTCGCGCAATTTGGTTTGCATAACCTGTAACAAAAATTGTTGCGGTTTCCATATCAATGCCAATTGCGCGTAAACGGCGTAAACGTTGCTTGAAATTTTCGTCCCATTCCCAAACTCTACGGTTCGTTGTATAAACTACGCCGGTTCTGTATTCCAAACCATGCTCAACGATTTTTGAAGAAACAAATTTGTGCAACTTAAATGAGGGTAGAGCAGGAACTTCCGGGGGCATATAATCGTCGCTTGTCCCTTCGCCTCGTATTGCGGCAATCGGAAGAATAAAGTGTCCTATTTCAGTAGTTTTTTTTAAGCCGCCGCATTTTCCAAGGAATAATACGCCTTTCGGTTGGCGCGCTATTAACAAATCCATAATTGTTGCGGCGTTCGGCGAACCGATTCCGAAATTTATTATACTAACTCCTTGCGTATTTGTTGCAACTTGCATCGGACGATTTTCGCCTTTAACATCAACGCCGAATTGGTCGGCAAAAATTTGCACATAGTTCCCAAAATTTGAGAGTAAAATGTAATCTCCGAATTCATCGATTTTTGCTCCCGTATAACGCGGCAACCAATCTTTTGCAATATCAAGTTTTGTGAGTTCAGCCATTCCGCTTCCTTATTTATTAATCAAAAGTATTCATATTTTATTTAACTATGTAATTTAGAGAAATTAAGGCGTTTTTACAATTTTATTAAACTTAAGTTTTTTTAAAAATCCCTTGATTTTATTAAATAATAAAGTTATTTTTCAATTAGGTTTAACCAAAAAAGGAGGTTCTATGAAACAAAACAATTCTCTTCTTTTATCTCTATCCGCACGAATTTTAAGCGTATTTTTAATTGCTATGGTATTTAGTTTTACCATTTATGCGGAAGGCGGATTAGAGAAGAACAAAAACTTTACGACTCTTAAAAACTTCAAACCGAATCCGACTGTAACAAACCAACAATGTTTATCTTGCCACAAAGAAGATAATCCGGGTTTGGTTGCCGATTGGTCCCATTCAAAACATGCCGGCGCAGGCGTAGGTTGCGTTGATTGCCATGTTGTTCCGAAAGATTACCCGACGGCATTTAAGGATCACCCTGAAACCGGCGATAACTGGACTGTTCAGATTGCCGTTTCTTCCGTAACTTGCGCTAAGTGTCACGCGGAAGAAGTTACGGAATACCTTCAATCCGGACACTCGCGCGGCGGCGCTCAATGGTTAGCCGCAAACGGAAGCGGACACGGAATTGCAATGACAAAGCTTTCTTACGGCTATGAAGGGATGCGCGGCGGAAAAGGCATTATGCCCGAATTTATGCTTAACAAAAACAACAAAGATTTTGATTTGACCGTAACAAATATTTGTATTCAATGCCACGGCACGGTAGTTAAACTCGATGATGTTGGGAAACCATTACCGACAACTTGGCCGAACGACGGAATCGGTTCTCTTTATCCCGACGGCGGCGTAGGCAACTGCTTATCTTGCCATTCGCGCCATAAATTTGCGGCTTCGGAAGCGAGACAACCCGCCGCTTGCGGAAATTGCCACTTGGGTCCCGATCATCCGGATATCGAAGTCTTTGAATCGAGCGTTCACGGACATATTTTCGATACCAACGAAGAAGATTACGATTTCTCAACCGGCGAACAAATTCCCGGCAAAACCGTCAGAGCCGCAACTTGCTTTACTTGCCATATGAGCGGAATTAATGAACTTAAGCCGACTCACAATGTTTCACTGAGATTGAAATGGAACTTGTGGGCTCCTAAGAGTTTTGAAAGAAGCGGCAAAGCCGAAACCGCAGGATTTGCTTGGTGGAACGGAGGCAAGGTTCTCCGTGGAAATCCGAAAGCGGGTAATCCCGAAGGACCTGACGCGGCAAGAGACGAAATGAAACAAGCATGCTCTACTTGCCATAAAGAAACATTTGTTGACAACTTCTTTGCAAGAGTCGACCAAGACGTGCTTCTTTACAACCAATATCGCGACTTGGGCGAAAAAATGTTCAAAGAGTTGAAAGCCAAGAAATTGCTGAAAGCCGACGCTTGGAGCGATCCGTTCCTTAAATTGAGATATTATATGTGGCATCACGAAGGAAGAAGAATGAGACAAGGCGCGGCAATGGGAAGTCCGGATTATGCGCACTGGCACGGCGTATTCCAAGTGATGCAAGATATTCGCGAAATGCAAGATATTTACAAATACAGACTGAAAAGACTTGAAGAATTAGGCGATCCTCAAAAGGTTCTCGAAACAGAACCACCGATGCCAGTCGTTACTCACGAATAAAAAATTAACTTTGCGTTAATAAAAAAAGGCTCTCAAAACGAGAGCCTTTTTTGTTTTTAGAGGAATCTTGTTCATAGTAGAATTTATTTTGTAGGGACAACTCGCGAGTTGTCCCTACAGTTTTAATTATAGTTTTTATAACATTGATCTTGAGTAAACATACACAAAAATCATTAAACCCAAAATTGTCAATAGGTTAAAAATTTCTAATGACCGCCATTAGAGTTTTATTAGGATAAGTTGTTAAAAAGCAATAAGTTAGCCGTTT
>WGAL01000304.1 GCA_015494845.1 Melioribacteraceae bacterium | reverse complement strand
GCTTAAAGTATGGGAGCTTTGGCGAATTTCAAAACCATTCCGGAATTATTCAAGTACATGACGCTTGAATACGGAAAAGGCAAAACTAAACCGGCGTTGATGGAAAAACGCAGCGGGAAATATGAAAACATATCTTACGACGAACTTTTCGAACAAACAGAACTTTTCGCTTTGGGCCTTGCAACGCTTGGCGTAAAGAAAGACGATAAAGTCGCGATGATTTCCGAGAACCGTCCCGAATGGGTTTACACCGATATGGCAATTCTCGGTCTCGGCGCGATTGACGTTCCGCTTTATCCGATTTCGACTGCGGACACCGTGCAATTTATTTTGGACAATTCGGAATCGGTCGGCGTTGTCGTTTCAAATAAATTCCATTTAAACAAGGTTCTAAAAGTCAAAAAACATCTTCGTAAGTTAAAGTTCATCATTGTGATGAATGATATTGATACAGATGAATACGAAGACGACGTTTATACTTTCAAGCAGGTGCAAGAAAAGGGAAGAGCATTTAAAAACGAGGAGCCGGATTATTTCATTCACGCGTTAGACAGAGCAAACGAAGAGGATTTGTGTACGCTTATTTATACATCGGGAACAACCGGCGAGCCGAAAGGGGTAATGCTTACGCACAAAAATTTGATGTCAAACGTTCATTCGGTTCACCAAGTAATTCACGTTGATGAAACGGATGTGTTCCTTTCCTTCTTGCCGCTTTGCCACGTTTTTGAACGAATGGCAGGCTATTACTTCCCGTTTTCCGCAGGAACGACAATCGCTTACGCGGAGGGAATTGAGAAAATAGCTTCAAATCTGCTTGAAGTTAAGCCGACTGTAATGACTGCTGTTCCGCGCTTGTTTGAAAGAATGTACGCGAAGATAATCCGCAAAATGGAAAAAGAACCGCCGAAAAAGAGAAAAATATTTGATTGGAGCATAAACGTAAGTAAGGAATGGCACAGACTAAAAAGGGAAGGGCGTTCAATTCCGATTTCATTGAACTTGAAATACAAAACCGCTAAAAAATTAGTTTTGGATAAACTTTACGCAATCACCGGCGGACGTTTGCGCTTTTTCGTTTCGGGCGGCGCGGCGCTTCCGCGGGATTTGGGCGAGTTTTTCGAAGCGGCCGGAATCTTGATTATCGAAGGTTACGGACTTACTGAAACTTCGCCGGTGCTTACTTGCAACCGCGAGAATGATTATAAATTCGGTTCGCCTGGTAAAGTAATTCCGGGCGTGGAATTAAAGATTGCTTCCGACGGCGAAATACTTGCCGCGGGTCCCAACATTATGCAAGGTTACTACAAAAACAAAAAAGAAACCGAAGCAGTAATGAAAGACGGCTGGTTCCACACCGGCGATATCGGAGTTTTTGACGCCGAAGGATTTTTGATTATTACGGACAGAAAGAAGAATTTATTCAAAACAACCGGCGGAAAATACGTTGCGCCGACGCCGATTGAAAATATGTTCCTCGCAAGCAAATACATTGAGCAGTTTGTTCTTATCGGCGATAGGAGAATGTACATCACGGCGTTGATTGTGCCGGATTTCGAAGCGCTGAAAGAATACGCCGACGCGCACAGAATTCCTTATAAAGACCCGAAAGAGCTTGTGAAGCTGAAACAAATTGAAGAAATGCTCAACAAGGAACTTGCACAATTCCAAAAGAACCTTGCAAACTTTGAGCGCGTACGTAAATTCACTTTGCTCGATAAACCGTTTAGCGTTGAAGACGGCGAATTAACGCCGAAGTTAAGCGTGCGCAGAAAAGTAATTGAAGAACGTTACCGCGATTTAATTGATGAGATGTACAAGTAAAATTGGATGATTGGATGAATGGATGATTGTGGAAATATTTCCATTCACGTTTAGAATAATTGAGAAATGAAAAATAATAAAGTCGTTGTCTTTAGGCGACGGCTTTTTTATTTGGGAGAATGAAATTGGGTAAATACGAAGTTTTATTTTTTGATGCTGACGGAACGCTTTACGATTTTGAACAAACGGAAAAATACGCATTGAGAAAAACGTTTAAGGATTTCTTGTTATCATACAATGAAGAAAAACTTTTGCCGGTTTTCAAAAAAGTTAATCTTGCAATTTGGAAAGAGTTTGAGCGAAATGAAATAACCGCCGAAAAACTCAAAGCGGAAAGGTTCAGAAGATTTTTTAATGAGATAAAAATTACCGGAATTAACGAACGCGATTTCGGATTAAAGTATTTGGAAAATCTTTCAGAGAATAATGAATTGTTGTCCGGAGCGAAAGAGTTAATTGAAGAACTTCACGG
>WGAL01000303.1 GCA_015494845.1 Melioribacteraceae bacterium | reverse complement strand
TGCTACGTGGCTTTGATTGTAAGCGATTGTAGCAATCGGGAAATAGTCCGGCTTATTTGTTACGGCGTTAATAATTTCAGTGTTATCGCCCGCCGCGAAAATATTCCAATCGGAAGTCTTTTGTTTTGAATCGACTTTTATTCCGCCGAATTTTCCAAGTTCCAATCCTGCTTTTTGCGCGAGTTCCGTATTCGGTTTTACGCCGATTGCAGTAATAACAATATCGAACTCAAGAATTCTACCTTCGATTTTTATTCCTTTTATTCTGTTGTCGATAAAAAGAAATTCGTACGGAATTCCGCCGAAAAACCGGACGCCGTTTTCTTTCAATTCTTCTTTCGCCAAATTTCTGATTTCCGGTTCCGCGCCTGGAAGCGGTAATTCTTCCAATTCAACGACGGTTACTTCCATTCCTAGTTCGCGGAACGCTTCGGCGGTTTCCAGTCCGATGTAACCCGCGCCAATAACAAGCGCCGATTTCGGATTTTGATTTTTCACGAAATCGGAAATTTTGATTAAATCGGGAATGCTTTTCAAGTGGAAAAGATTATCGTAACCTTTTTCCAAAGCGGGAATTTTTTTCGGAACCGAACCGGTTGTCAAAATTAATTTATCGTATTCAAATTCAAGCGTTTCGTCAGCCTCAAGATTGCGAACGTAAACCGTTTTCGCTTTTGCGTTGATATCCTCGACTTTGTGTTTCGTGTAAACTTTTACGCCTTTTTTCTCGTAAAAACTTTTCTCGTCAAAAAAAACTACTTTTTTGTAGCTATCAATTTTTCCGCCCAAAATAAAAGGCATTTCGCAAGTTCCGGTTGAAATAAACGGACTCGCTTCAATCATAATTACGTTTGCGTTTTTATCCGTTCTTTTTGCCTTTGCCGCCGCCGCTGGACCAGCCGCGTTTCCGCCGATTACCAAAATGTTTTTCATGTTCATCCCAAATTTTTTTTAAACTTAAATATACGAACTACCAGACTGAAATTGAATAAGGATTATTTCATCTTGGAAAGTTGGATTCCGCCAAGGCGGATGGACGAATAGGATAATAGCACGCTGATTAATTTGATTTGTTATGATTTGCTCTGATTGTCTTGAACCATGATTTTTTTGATTATTTGATTTACATGACTTTTTGCTTTTATTTTAACCTCTTTCCCTTTGTGCAACTGAACCTCTTTTCTTTCAATCATGCTAATCAGGAAATCATCCTAATCATGGTTCAAGACGATTAAAAAATTCTATTTCATCAAAACCATTTTCCGCGTTTGAACAAAAGCGCCTGCGCGCAAAGTGTAGAAATAAATTCCGCTCGGTAAATTGACCGCATTAAATTGAACCGAATATTCGCCCGGCGTTTGTTTTGCATTTACAAGCGTAGCAACTTTGCGACCAAGAGCGTCGTAAATTTTTAGCGTGACTTGAACCGCTCCGTCATTGCGAACCCCGACGCAGTCGTGGGTGAAGCAATCTTTCGCATTATTGGCAAAAGCTGAATTTTCAATAGATTGCCGCGTCGCTTCGCTTCTCGCAATGACTGACGGTATGACGTAAGTAATATTGGTTGTCGGATTGAACGGATTCGGATAATTCTGAAATAAAACAAACTTTTCCGGTTGGTTTGTTTCGTCTCGAACGTCCTCCGGTTGCAGTAAGTCCGCAATGTATGCGCCGTTGCCGTGCGTCGCCGCAATTATTTTCCTACTGTTCCGGACTATTGACAAATCCATCACAATCGAAGCGTCCGGCATTCCGTTTGAAACTCGTCGCCAAGATTCGCCATAATTAGACGTGAAGAAAACGCCGATGTCGTTCCCGACGTAAAAATATCCTGGATTCAAATCGTCGATTGCAACAGCGTTTGTAGGAACGTCAGGTAAATCGCCGGAAATATCTTGCCAAAAACTTCCGCCGTCTGTCGAATAAAAAACATGCGACGAACCGAAGCCGGAAAAAACAATTATTACGTTATTATCATCGTTGGCGTCAACGGCAATATCCATCGGATAACGGTTAGGCAAGCCTGCCGAAATATCCGTGAATGAATTTCCGCCGTCTTCGCTTTTAAGAATATTCAGCGTTCCGTTTTCCGGCGCAAAACCGATGTAAACCAAGTCAGGATTATATGAGGAACAAGCAATTGAAATAGCAGGATTACTTGTCGGCGTATTTTTTACCGTCCAACTGTTACCGCCGTTAATCGATTTTAATAATTTTGAACCGGCGGCGTAAACAATCGAAGGATTTGTAGGCGAAAGAACATATGGCGATATAAACGCTGTATTTCCGGCATCCGCTAACATTAACCTGTCCCAACCGTTTCCGCCGTTTGTAGAACGGTAAAGATTTAAATAATAATACGAGCCGTAAACAATTGACGGATTGAGGTAATTTATCGCCGTCCAACTTCCGTCGGCGTGGAGCGTTCTAATCCAATTTGTTTGTCCGTCGTAAATGGCGGAAGCGTTATCCTGCAAGCCGCCGATTGCAAAATAGCCGTTATCGTAAACCGATGAAAAGCCGTTGTAAAACTGCTGCGTTTGGTAACCACCGTTTTTACCGTGAAATGTTTCGCCGAAATCCGTTGTCTTGAAAATTCCGCCGTCCGTCCCGAAATAAATTACGTTTGGATTTTCAGGGTCGTAAGCAAAGCAGTGATTATCCGCGTGCGAATAATCCGGCGGGCCTTCTTCTCCGCCGGCGATTGTTCTGCCGAAATACCATTTCCACCAATACGATTTTTGAATTACCGTGGAACCGCCGTCCGTCGATTTGTAAATCTCAACGCCCGCGGCGAGAATTTTACTTGAATC
>WGAL01000302.1 GCA_015494845.1 Melioribacteraceae bacterium | reverse complement strand
GTTTACTTCTTGTTCGTTATGAGCTTGTTCTTCTTTTTTTAGCTCTTGTTCGTTTTGTTTTTCTTTCGCTTTTTCTTCAGTTTTTTTTGTTTTCTTTTTTGACATATCTATGTTCTCCTTTCTTTTTTTCTTTTCCTAATTTTCAATTTTCTTCATCTCTTTGGATAAAGTTTCCGCAATAAATTCAATGGCGGCGACGGTTTTGGAATATTCCATTCGCTTCGGTCCGATAATTCCGAGCGCGCCGCTAACTTCTCCGAGTTTATATCTCTTTACAATCAAACTGTATTCTTCGAATCGTTTTTCTTTCGCTTCTTTTCCGATAGCAATCGCCAATTTTTTTTGTTTTTCCGAAAATGTTTCGTCAATAAAATGAACTATCACGTCTTTATTTTCGATAAGTTCGATAATGCTTTCCACTTTTTCGTGGTCGGAAAATTCCGGTTGATGAACCACGCGCGAAACGCCTGATATAAACGCTTTTTCATCGCCTGGTATATTCGCGAAAATTTTATCCGACGATTCAAGGAACAATCTGATTATCGGTTGCAAATCTTTGTTCGCTTTTCCTTTCAAGCGTTTCGGCAAGGTTTCGCGTATCTCGCGGAACGTCAAGCCAGAAAGCCGTTCGTTCAAAAATTTCTGAACCGCTTCAATTTTCCCGCTTTCCAAGTTTGAATTTAATTCAAGCGTAATCGTGCGAACCAATCCGGATTTTATTGTAATTACCACCAACAAGCGCTTTGTGGAAAGTTTAACGAGGCGAATTTTATCCAACTTAGCGCTTTCGAATTTCGGATAAGTTACGCACGCAAGCTGATTTGTAATTTCGCTCAAAACGTCCGACGCCAATTTCAGCGCGGCGTTCGGCGAATCGAAATTCTTTTCCAAAGAACGTTTAATAAATTCTTTCTCGCTTTTGGCAAGACGCGGCTTTGGCATAAGCGAATCGACATAAAACCGGTAACCTTTGTCGGTTGGAACGCGTCCTGCCGAAGTATGCGGATGGTCCAAGTAACCGAGCTCTTCCAAATCCGCCATAATATTGCGGATTGTGGCAGGCGATAATCCCAAGTCGTATTTTTTGGAAATATTGCGCGAGCCGACAGGATTCGCCGTCAAAATATATTGGTGAATCACATAGCGCAGTATCGCCTTTTCGCGTTCGCTCAGTTCAATTGCATTCGTCCGCATAAATAATTATTCTTTTGTTTAAACAAATAAATTTATTAAAAATTAATTATTTTTTCAGACTAAATGAGATGTAACTTACGCGTTTTGGTTACTCTCGAATTAAATCTCGCTTTAAACACGGAAGCTTAGTTTGGGTTTCCGTTTATTTTCGTTTTCGAAAAATTAGTTCAACAAAGGAGAAAATATGCAACCGACAAAAATCAAATTAAATAGAGAGACCAAACAACTTGAAATTACTTGGGACGATGGAAAAACGTTTCGTTATCCGGTAAAATATTTGCGCGACGAATCGCCGGACGCAAACAACAAAGGCGAACAAATTTTGTGGAAAACCATTCCGCCTCCGCCGCAAGGACCGGATAAAGAAGGGAAATATGAAATTAAAAACATCGAGGTTGTCGGGAATTACGGAATTAAAATTCTATGGGGCGACGGTTACGATTACGGAATTTACGATTTTCCGCTTTTGCGGAATTGGGGCGAGATGTTTGAACAAACGCTTTCGGAGAACGGAATAGAATAAATGCACGATAGAGATATAACGCCGGAAAAGTTTAGGGAACTTGCGGACAAATTCACTCGCTACATTGCCGAGTATTTCGAAAACCTTCCCGACAAACCGCCGCTCGCTCAAATTTCCCCTGGTGAATTGAAAAACAGATTGCCGCAAAGCTTCCCTGAAAAAGGCGAGGATTTGTCGAATATCTTCGGCGATTTGGATAATTTGATAATGCCTGCAATGACGCATTGGAATCATCCGCGATTTATGGCTTATTTCAATTCCACATCCGCCGCGCCGGGAATTCTTGGCGAATATTTGGCAGCGGCGTTCAACGTAAACGGAATGATTTGGAAAACCGCGCCTGCTTCCGTAGAACTTGAAGAAACCGTTCTGAATTGGTTTCGTTTAATGCTTGGTTTAAGCGATAAATTTTTCCCGATTGTTTACGATACCGCTTCAATCAGTTCGATGCACGCGCTTGCGGCGGCGCGGGAAAATGCGTTTCCAGGGAAGGCGCGACGCGAGGGAATGTTTTCCTTGCCAAAAGCGCGGATTTATATTTCGGAAGAAGCGCATTCTTCGATTGAAAAAGCCGCCATTACCCTTGGTTTCGGACTTGACGCAGCGCGTAAAATTCCAACGGATGAAAATTTTGCGATGATACCGGAACAACTCGCGGAAGCTATTTCCGAAGACGAGCAAAACGGAATTGTTCCGGTTGCGGTTGTCGCCACTGTCGGAACAACTTCAACCACAGCGATTGACCTGGTTCCGCAAATAGGTGAAATTATTAAGGATAAAAACATTTGGCTTCACGTTGACGCGGCGTACGGCGGTTCTGCGGCTATTGTGGAAAAATTGCGTTCTAAAATTACGGCGGGTTGGGAAAACGCTGATTCTATTGTGGTAAATCCGCACAAGTGGCTTTTTATCCCGATAGATTTTAGCGTTTTGTTTGTTAAACATCCGCAAACCTTGAAATCCGCGTTCGCGCTAACGCCGGAATATCTGAAAACCGACGAAGTAAACGGCGCAATAAATTATATGGATTACGGCTTGCAACTCGGTCGCCGGTTCAGAGCGTTAAAGTTTTGGTTTACGTTGCGGTATTTCGGCAGGGAGGGATTGGAAAAAATAATTTTACGCCACGTCGATTTGGCTAACGACTTTGCCGGATTTGTTATGAAAGACAATCGTTTTGAATTGCTTGCGCCGGTAAATTTCAGCGTTGTTGTTTTTCGCGCTTTGCCGAAAAATGAAAATGCCGACATCAACGCATTTAACGAAAAATTATTGGAAAAAATAAACAAGAGCGGAAAATTGTTTCTTTCCCACACAAAATTAAAAGAAAAATTTGCCTTGCGGCTTGCGGTTTCAGGCGTTAGAACTTTTGCGGAAGACGTTGAAGCGGCGAAAAATATTATACTTGAAGAATACGAAAAATTGACAACTTGAAAATATTTGTAAAATTTTCCTTGACAACGTTTTTGGATTAATAGAGGGTTGGATAATTTTGGGAAATCATAAACAATCATAAAAAATCTGCGTGCTATTTTACTTTACAATTTACTCGACTTCAATCTTAACCTTAACCAAAATCTCGTCGCTAAAAATTATATTTTTGTTGCTGTTTTTTATTTAAATTGAAACTCGAAAAACAAGCGAAAAGGAATACAGATGAATATTAATAATCGTGTAACCGAACTCTTCGGAATAAAATATCCGATTATTCAAGGCGGAATGGTTTGGGTTTCCGGTTGGAAACTCGCTTCGGCGGTTTCGGAAAACGGCGGACTCGGCTTAATTGGCGCGGGTTCGATGAAAGCGGATTTGTTGCGCGAACATATTCAAAAATGCAAAGCCGCAACGCAAAAACCTTTCGGCGTAAATTTGCCCCTTTTGCGAAACGACGCCGCCGATTTGGTTAAAGTAATTGTTGAAGAAAACGTAAAGATTGTTTTTACTTCCGCAGGACATCCTGGTAAATTTATCGAGGAATTCAAAAAGCACGGAATTACCGTTGCGCACGTTATCGCAAATTTGAAGCAAGCAAAAAAAGCGGAATCCGTCGGTTGCGATACGGTTGTAGCCGAAGGCGTGGAAGCAGGCGGGCATAACGGCTCCGACGAAATAACCACGCTGGCGCTTGTTCCTTATATTTCGGAAAACGTTGAAATTCCGGTAATTGCCGCTGGAGGAATAAGCTCCGGAAAAGCAATCCTTGCCGCGCTTGCGCTTGGCGCCGAAGGCGCGCAAATCGGAACGCTTTTTGCCGCTTCCGTAGAATCTTCCGCGCACGAAAACTTCAAGCAAGCAATTTTAAATGCAAAAGAAACCGACACGGCTCTGATTTTGAAGAAAATCGCAATGGCGCGCGTAATTAAAAACAAATTTGCGGAAGATGCAATCAAAGCCGAATATTCCGGCGTGGGCGAAGAAACGTTAAAGCGAATTTTGGGAGAAAAACGCGAGCGTCGCGGAATTTTCGAAGGCGATTTGGAAGAAGGAATGCTCGAAGCCGGGCAAGGCGCGGCGCAAATCACAAAACTTAAAACCGTAAAAGAAATTTTTGACGAACTAATTTCCGGTTTCGACAAACAATTCGAATATTTGTTAAAAATAAATAGTGAACGGTAAAATAAATATATCATACCGTTTTGATTTTGAGGACGGAACAAGTAAAAGTTTTACGGTAACAATTGACCGGGAAAATTTGCTGATTGAAAATGCGCCGCATTTTTCGGATTGGGCAAAAATTGAAAATTTCCGTTGTAAAAATTGTCCGTTAAAAAATGCGGAGTATTGTCCGCTTGCTTTGCGCTTGCCTGAAATTATAGATTTTTTCTCAAACATTTATTCATACCGTAAAACAAAAATTACCGTTTCGACCGAGCCCCGTAATTATGTTAGAGAGGGAACGGTTCAGGAAGGATTAAGCGCGTTACTCGGCGTGATTATGCCTGTTAGCGGTTGTCCGGTTTTCGCAAAATTAAAACCGCTTGTTCCTTTTCATCTGCCTTTTGCAACGCCGGTCGAAACAGAGTTTCGCGTAATTTCAACTTATTTGTTTGCTCAATATTTAAGAGCAAAAAACGGTTTACAGCCCGATTGGCAATTAAACGGCTTGCGAAAAATTTATAACGACATTCAAATTGTAAACAGAAACATTGCCGAGCAAGTAAGAACGTTTTCTTTGAAAGATGCAAACTTAAACGCGGTTGCGATTCTCGATACTTTTTCGTCGTTTATTACGATGACGTTGGAAAACAAGGATTTTGAGGATTATTCAAATTACTTCCAGTCGTTTTTTAATGACAAAGCATGACAAAAAATAAATTTTATTTAGTATTTTTTGAAGTAAATTATTCTTATATAATAAAATATGAATAGCGAGAAACACAAAGAACACTTATCCGAAATGCTGAAAGACGCCGTTGAAAGTTTAAGCGACGAACTTTTGCTCGAAGCTTTATTTAAAAGAAAATCGAATTATTTCGACGACTTTTTCTTTGTGATTTCGAG
>WGAL01000301.1 GCA_015494845.1 Melioribacteraceae bacterium | reverse complement strand
TGTTTTTTTGATTTTTGATATTCCAACGAATTGCACCTTTAGTGTCACTATTATCAATAACATTGACAAAATTTGAATTTATGTCGTAAATATAAATACGAATGTTTTTTGTCAAATTTGCAAATGTTAAAAAGTCATTTTTATTGAGATTTACAGGATTCGGGAAAACGTAAGCGTCTTTAAGAGATGATTTTAGGTTCGTTAAAGCGATTTGCGAACCGCTTCCTTTTTCAATTTCGATTGAACCGAAATCCTCCGCCGACTTCAAATTTTTCACTGTTAAAATGTAATTAAAACCGTTTGCTCCGATTGGATTTTTGAAATACAATTTTAGAGACTTATTGTCAACTAAATCAATTTCCGTTACAGGATTTCGCGGATTTACCGAATAATTATCTTTGTTCAGCGCGCCAGATTGTTCGAACGGCAAGTTGAAAGTTATTTGAATAGAATAATCGGACAGTAGCTTAAATGATTCAACGTAAAATTTATCGTTATTTTGTGAATAATCCGAAGTTAAAAAAGTCAAAGTATCGTCGGAGCAAGGAGAATTATAAAAATCAATCAAATTATTTACGCACAATGAAAGTTGCTCATTGCTTGGTAAATTATTGCTGAACGTAACGTCGTATGAGAAATCGCCTGAAAAAACCGCAGTTGTTACATAATTATTTACGTTAAGCAAATTAAAAATTTCCGACGCGGCTAACGGCAAGTTTCTTTTAATTTTATTGGAAAATGTCAGTCTTAAATTTTTCTCATTTAATTGATTTACGGACAATAACCTTGTTTTTGAATGAGCAAACACATTTATTGTATCTGAAAAATTCACGGCGTCGTAAGAAAGTAAGTAATAATTCTCCCCTTTTACGGCGGAAGAATCGTAGTAAAGATTCTCCGAAACGCTATTTAAGAGAGAAAATCCGGAGTCTGTTTTTCTGTAAATTGAAACATAATTTAATGAGTTTGTGAAATTCAAATAAACTATGTTTGAATCAACAGAATATGCTCGAACTATTTTCGGAATATTTTGTTGGGATAACGAATACATATTAATAGAACCGGAATTCTCGATTACTGGAAAGTGTCCATACGTGGCATTAAAGTATATGCTCCGGAGCGGATAATCAAAGCGGTTTGCAACTGTATATTTAACCAGTTCATCGTTTTTGAAAATGTAAATTTCATTGCCACAAAGAATTTCGTCAAAATAATCATTCCCGTTTTCCCCGGAAAATAACAAAGCATTAAAGTTGTTTATCACTTGATTAGAGATAAACGCTTTTGAATAAATATTTTCAATTGAATTATTTAATGAGAATTTTAAATAAAACCAAGTCGGTTGGGGATAATATTCGTTATCTCCAAACGTTAATACTTCAAGATTCCCGTTTGCTCCGAGCGCAAGTATTGCTTTCTCGGTAGGAGCATACGTGGAATAATAATCTTGCAACGCATATTCGCAAGAAATGTTCCCATTGGAAGATTTGTTTATTCTTAACAAGTTGCCATAATTATCAATTAAAAATATTTCCGCTTTGCTTTCAGGCGCTTCCCTTTCAATAACTACGGCATTTTGCGAAACTATTTTGTAAGATAAATCGCCGTTTGTGATTTCATTTGGAACAGTTATAACTTTATCTATAAAATTAAAGTTGTCGTCAATTTCGCTAAATTTAATTAAATTTTGGTCGGATGAAATAATTGTAAAATCTCCGCAAATATTTCCGGCAAATAACAAATTCTTAAAATCCGCGTTTTTTAGAACATTTTCGAATGCTTCGTTTGTTCCATTCCATTCATCAATATATAAATTAGGATATAAAAAACTAACGAGATATTTGCTACTTGAATTGTTAATTTCTCCAAAATACGCGGGAATTCTTCGGTTCAGGATTGTCAACTCCGGCAACACAGCAAGAGCGGTATCTCCATGTAATTCGTAAAATTTAAGTTCCGTTAGATTGTTAAATTCATTTATCGCCAAATATTTTTTCCCGTTAAGTTCTATTGGCTGCGAGAAGCAATCCCCTTTTATGCTGAAATCTTGATATTTATTTAAAACAATTTCGTCTTGCTCCGGTGAAGTTTGAAAAATCAACATATCGTGAAAAAAATCTGATAAATGCGAGTTTAATCCCGCTTTATTTGTGTAAACTACGTCGAAATCGTAAATTGTTTGCGGAGCAATATATTCCGGCGGAAAATAGCCGGAATGTAAAAATCGATTGTCGCCGATATTTTGCGAGGCGTTATCAAGGAAAACTTGCGTTCCTTTCAACAGAAAAGCGGCTTTTGTAAATTCGTTTGTGTATGTATTTGAGTAAAATGTTTGTTTTCCGTCCACGTAGGCAAGATATCCGTCGTACCAAAGCGGAATAGGCGGAGTTTTATCGACGCCAAAATTGATATAATTTTCGGTAATGCCGCCGTCAATTTGCGACATACTTAATCTTAACGCATAAATCGTATCTTGTAATTCACCGGCATTTAAAACAACTGCCGTATCATTGATAATTTGGCTTTCGGAAAAATAAACTTGCTCCCAAGATTCCGGATTTTCTCCCATGCCAAGAAATAACTTAACAGACTGAAAGTAAGGCGACAAAACAGTTATCGCCACGGGGATATTGCCTTGTGAAAAATATTTGTCTTGAACCGGAAAATCAAATTTTACCGTTGAGTAAAAAGTAGCGGAAACCGCTTTTGCGGCATCCAAAATTCCCCCTCCTGAATAAATATCGTTACCTTCGTCGTAAATATCTTTTGTGGTCGTTTTCAAAATTTGTTTGACGTCGTCGGATTGTAAATCAGGCTGAAGTGATAAAATTAACGAGGCAACTCCGGTAACAAACGGCGCGGAAGCGGAGGTTCCGCTCGCCGACACATACTCTCCTCCCATACCGGTTGAAATAATGGAGACACCAGGGGCAAGCAAATCAAGGGAATTTCCGTAGTTAGAAAATGATGCGAGGTCTTCGCCTTGGGCGCTTGCTCCGACAGAAATCACGTTTTCAAAACTCGATGGATAATGCGGCGAGGAAGATGATGAATTTCCGGCGCTTCCAACCAAAACAACGCCGAGCGACGATACGTAATCGATAACATCTCGCATTGTTTGAGAATACGTATAATCGCCAAAACTCATATTAATAATTCTTACTCCGTTATTCGCCAAATATAACATTGCCGCGGCGACGTCTTCCTCTTTGCCGTAACCGTCGGAATCGAACGCTTTTGCAACAAAAATTCTTGCATTTGGATTCACGCCGGCTACGCCAATCGAATTATTTGTGCTTGCTCCGATAATTCCCGCAACAAATGTTCCGTGCCCTTGGTCGTCGCTCGGATTGTTATTCCCGTTAGGGAAATCATCGGACGTTAGAAAATTCCAGCCGACGTAATCATCGATAAAACCGTTATTATCGTCGTCGATTTGGTTGTATCGTTTGTCGTTGCCGTTATCGTCTAAACCAATTTCTCCTGTGTTTAATTTAAATTTGCCTTGTAAATCAGGATGAAGAAAATCAACGCCTGTATCGATTAATCCGATAATTATGGAAGTATCGCCAATTGTATGCTCCCAAGCCGGCTCAATATTTATTTGTTTCAAGCCCCATTGCGATGAGTATAATTCGTCGTTAGGAGTAAATTCAATTTCGTAGGTATTTGATTTTTCAACGTATGCAAACTCGGGAGCATTCTTGAGATTGGCAAAAACCTTGCTTGATGTTTTATCTTTATTAAACTTAACAACAAAAATTTGCGCAAAGTTTTTTCTAAAGTCGAGCTTCTTAACTTCCTTAATCTTAAATATTAAACTCTTGTTATTTAATCTATTTTCTAATAAATTTTTAAAATTCTTGACGGTAACGGAATTTTTTTGAATTAATTTAATAAAATAAGTTTGCGGTAAAACATTTGAAAATGCGACAAGAAACGTGGCAAGTAAAATACAAAAC
>WGAL01000300.1 GCA_015494845.1 Melioribacteraceae bacterium | reverse complement strand
TCTTTTGTTCCCATAATAATCCTCTCGTGAATATCTTTAATACCTTCTTTTTTCAACTCCTTAAAATGTTCTATTAACACTATACCGTTCAACACGGCTATACCAAACAAAGCAATAAACCCTACTCCGGCAGAAATACTGAATGGCATTCCGCGAAGAGCAAGTAATAATACACCACCTACAGCGGCAAAAGGAATCGCGCTATATATCATCAATGCTTCCTTAAAAGAACCGAAAGCAAAATGAAGCATAACAAAAATTAAAAATAACGAAATAGGAACGGCAATTAACAAACGCCTTGTTGCGTTTTCCAAATTTTCAAATTGTCCGCCGTAAGTAACTGTATAGCCAACAGGCAAATGAATTTTTTTGTCAATTATTTTTTGCACGTCTTCAACTACGGAAGCCAAATCACGGTTACGCACGTTAACGCCAATAACAATACGGCGACGAGTATTATCGCGAGAAATTTTGGCAGGGCTTTTCGTTACAGTAATTTCAGCTAATTCGCTTAAAGGCAACATCTCTCCGTTTGGTAATTTAACCGACGCATTTTTTAAGTTTTCAATTTTTTGACGATGAGCCTTATCAAAACGCAAAACAAGATCAAACTGTTTTTCGCCTTCAAATACTGTTCCTGCTTTTGCGCCTGCAAATCCCATCGAGATAATATCATTTAGCTCCTGAATGTTCAAGCCGTATTTTGCTATTTTCTGTCTATTGTAACGCACGCTCATCTGCGGAAGGCCGGCTGTTTTTTCCACGGAAATATCCGCTGCGCCGGGAACGTCTTTAATGGCTTCGGCAATTTCACGCGCTTTACGATAAAGTATATCCAAATCGTCGCCAAAAATCTTAATCGCCAAATCAGCGCGAACGCCTGTAATTAACTCATTAAAGCGCATTTCTATCGGTTGAGTAAACTCGTATTCGACGCCAGGTATTACGGATAAAGCTTCCTTAAATTTATCCGCCAATTCATCCTTGCTTTTTGCGCTAACCCATTCGTCTTTTGGTTTTAAAGTAATTATAACATCGCTTTCTTCCATTGACATCGGATCAGTAGGCACTTCCGCCGCTCCAATACGACTAACAACATTTTTCACTTCCGGAAACTTCTTTAATATCTTTTCCATTTCAGTAATAATTTCAATGGTTTTACTCAACGAAGTTCCAGTTTTAAGAACAGGTTGAATTACAAAATCGCCTTCATCCAATGTTGGCACAAACTCCGCGCCCATATTTATAAAGATGATTGTTGCTGCAACAAGTAACCCCGCTGCAAGAGACATAACTTTTTTCTTGTGTTTTAATGCCCAATCAATAGAAGGTTGATACAATTTTAATATAAACGCCATCAGTCGCTTTGAAAAATTCTTTTTGTTTGGCTCGCTCGGGCGCAAAAAGAGCGACGAAACAACCGGAACATAAGTAAAGCCTAAAATCATAGTGCCAATTAAGGCAAAAGTAAAAACTAACGCCATCGGCTTGAACATTTTTCCTTCCACGCCTGTTAAGGACAAAATAGGAATAAAAACTATTATAATAATAATTTGACCGAATATAGCCGAACGAGTCATTTTAACCGTGCTATTAAACGTTATCTCGTCCCGCATCTTTTGTCTTTCTTGCTCTGGTAACTGTAATAAATCTTTACGTCTCGAAGTAATGCGAAAAGCAATAAATTCCACAATAATTACAGCGCCGTCAATTATAATTCCAAAATCGATAGCTCCCAAACTCATCAGATTTGCATCAACGCCAAATATATACATTAAGGAAAGTGCAAACAACAAACTAAGCGGAATAACGGAAGCGATAACCAAGCCGGAACGAATATTTCCTAATAATAACACCACGACAAAAATCACAATTAAAAAACCGAGGATAAGATTTTCAGTTATCGTAAAAGTAGTTTTACCAATCAATTCACTTCTATCCAAAAATCCATTAATAATAATTCCTTCGGGAAGAGTTTTTTGAATTTGAGCGACACGTTCCTTAACACGTTCTATTGTAGCTTTGGAATCAGCGTCTTTTAACATCATTACTTGTCCCAAAACTTTTTCGCCTTCGCCGTTCGCCGTAATAGCGCCAAAGCGTGTAGCGTGTCCGTATCCTACTTTTGCAACATCACGAATATAAACCGGGTTACCGTCAATATTTTTAATAACGATATTACGAATATCGTCCAAAGTCTTTGTAAGTCCTTCGCCACGAATAAAATAACTTTGATTTGTTTTTTCTATGTAACTTCCCCCGGCAACACTGTTATTTTTTTCAAGAGCCGAATAAATCTCGGAAATAGAAATTCCCATAGAACGAATACGTTCCGGATTAACGGCTACTTCATATTGCTTCAAATAGCCGCCCCAAGTATTAACTTCGATGACGCCTTTTATTCCGGAAAGTTGTCGTCTGACAATCCAATCTTGAATTGTTCTTAAATCCGTAATCGAGTACATATCTTTGTGAGCCGAATCGGTGTCAATTATGTATTGGTAAATTTCTCCGAGTCCGGTTGTAATTGGACCCATAGTTGGAGTTCCAAAACCTTTGGGAATATTTTCTTGCGCTACTTTAAGCCTTTCTGCGATTAGTTGACGGGGCAAGTATGTGCCCATATCATCATCAAATACAATCGTTACGACTGAAAGGCCGAATTTTGAAATGGAGCGAATTTCTATTACGCCCGGTAAATTTGCCATTTCAAGTTCAACCGGATAAGTAAGATACTTTTCAACATCCTCAGTGGATAGATTTCTTGAAGTAGTAATTACCTGCACTTGATTATTTGTAACATCAGGCACTGCTCCGATAGGAATTTGCGTCAACGAAAACAATCCAAAGAAAATTAATGCAACTGTCGCTAAAATTATGATTAGCTTATGATTAATGCTGTAATTAACAAGTTTTTGTATCATAAAATAAATCCTCTTTAATAGATGATTCAAAAAATTTAATTCAAAGATATAATTATTTGCTTATTTTTAACTTAAAAGCGTCTTAAAATACTCTTAAAATTCACAAAACTTCTTTATTTGAAAATAATTAGTACACTTAAACCTTGCCCCTCTCGATTTTCCAATTCTACATCTACGCCAAGCAATTCGCTTACCTTTTTTACAATAGACAAACCCAGTCCACTTCCTGTAATATGTTTATGATTCAACGGTTCAGAACGGAAAAAAGGATTAAAAACAGCTTGTATATCATCCTCTTTTATTCCGCCTCCTTCATCCCTTACTTCAATAATTACTTTACTATTTTCTTTATATATTTCTATCTCAACCGTACTATCCACTCCTGAATATTTAACTGCATTGGAAATAATATTATCAATAATCATATCAATATAATAAGGGTCTGTAATCACGGTAAGGTCTTGTTTGCCTCGAATCTCAAGGTGAATATTCTTTTTTTCAATCAACTTTCGATGCCGATGAACGGAATTGTCAATTAATGAAATAACCGGAAGCGGAGTTTTTTGTAGTGTTATATTCGCTTTATCAAAACGCGCCAACATTAAAAGTTGGTCAACTCTTTCGGACATATCATTTATTTCGGAAATACAATAATTAATTTTTTCTTTATACTCTTCCTCTTTACGAGGTTTTCGTACCAGAACTTCCAAGGTTCCTTTTATAACAGACAAAGGCGTGCGAAGTTCGTGTGATGCGTCGTTGGTAAATTGCTTTTCTCTCTCAAAAGCATTTTGAATACGATCAAGCAATTCATTAATTGCTTGAGCCAACGTATATAATTCGTCGCGGGTTTTAGGTAACTTTACTCTTTCGCTTAAATTATGTTTTGTTATACGATTTGTTGTTTCAATAATGTTTACAATAGGCTTTATATTCTTGTCGGCAAGAAAACGCGCAATAAAAAAGAGAAAAGCAACAATAGCTGGAAATAGTATCAACAATACTTTACGCAAATTATCCACCACCAATTTCGTTCCTTCAAGAGAAACTGCCGTAATAAAATAACCTTGAATTTTTCCACGTTTAATTATCGGAATTTGAATTTGGCGTATCGCTTGCCCATTCAATTCACTATTAAAACACTGTCTTGCCTCAACATTTTTCATGAAAGTCAACTTTTGTCCTTTTAGGTTCGAGGATTTTTGAAATAAGTTGCCTGTGGTATCCACTATCTGTAAGAAAAAAGGCAAAACTTCCGCGTCTTTATGTTCTCTTTCAGCAAAAACTACTTGTTCATCAAACATTAAACTGTCGTTTTTTATTACAATATCTTTCAAATGTTTTTGAGCCTCATATTTTAACGCGGTATCCAAGTTTGAATAAACAGTTGTTGAAACAATAAAATAAATAATAAGAAAAACAACGGCAATTAGCGTTGATGAGGTTAGCATATATACGAAAGCAATTCTATCCTTAAAGGTCATTATTTATTCTTCCTTAGCAATATAGCCAATGCCACGGATGGTTTTAATATGGGGTCCAGGTTCTTCCAAACGCAGTTTCTTCCTGAGCGCATTAATGTAAACATCAATCACTCCGGTATTATATTCGAAATGAATATCCCAAACATTTTCAATAATTTGCGTTCTGCGACAAACTTTTCCCTTATTTCTCAATAAATATTCAAGCAAAGCAAATTCTTTTTGCGTTAAACTGATCTCCGTATCGCCTTTGAATACTTGATAAGACTGCACATTCAGAACGATATCGCCCAAAATAAGTTTCTCGCCCTTTGCCGTCTTTGGTCTTAACTGAACTCGAATACGCTCTAACAACTCCTCAAAAGCAAAAGGTTTTTTAATATAATCATTTGCGCCTGCTTGTAATCCGAAAACAGTATCCTGTACGGTATCTTTTGCCGTAAGAAAGATTATCGGGGTTGTGGTATTTTCTTTCCGGAACTGCCTACACACTTCAATCCCGCTAATGCCCGGAATTATCCAATCTACCAAAAGCAAATCATAATCGTAGGACATTGCGTAATCTAAGCCTGAAATTCCGTCATGAACGACATCCACCGAAAAAGATTCCTCTTCCAAACCTTGTTTTATAAAGTTTGCGATTCCTGGTTCATCTTCAATAACTAAAATTTTCATAATTATAATATATTATCTTATAATTAATCAAATCTTAAATCTGTCTTAAAATTTCATTAATAGCGTGAAAAAATTCGAGGAATTTCTTGATGTACTAAAATATTTTACTATGGATTAATATTTTTTTACACTGTCTCACGCGGCGAAACTGGAAAAATAATTTAAAGTAACCAATCGTTTATTAACAATTTTCTTGATTACTAATTTCAAAAATTCTTCCCAATAGCCGGTAAAATTATATCATCCCACACGCTCCAGGCTCTTTCTTTTCGCTTATATTCGTGTCCGAGAATCCACTGTTCGAATGCGCGGTTGATTGTCCCGTCGTTTGTGCGAAATTCAATCCAGTTATCAATATAATTTTTCCAAATGTCACTTTTTGCTAACGGAAAAACAAGCGGGTTCTTAATATGATAAGGCAATGGATTTACTACTTTGTAATTTGGGTGGAAAATTGTTAAAATACTTGCTCGCTCGGCGCTTGTTAAATAAGCATCGTATTTTACGCTATCGCCTTCATCCACAAAAAACTCGTCCATGCTTTTAATCGGATACAATTTTACATTTCCGAAAAACGAGGCGTATTCTTCTGCTACTTCAGCGCGCTCAAAATAACAAATTGAAAAACTATCTAATTTTGTTGCGCTTTCAAAAGTGTTCAAATCGTTATTGTCATTTCTTGTAATTAGCGCAAGCGAAATTGTTAAGTAAGGTTTGGATAATGGAATTTTCTGCGCGTATTTTGTTGAAAGAAAAATATCCGACATTACAATGTCGTAATAATCTGAATCTAAACCAGCAATAAGGCTTCCCCTTTTAATAGGAACAAACTCAATTGCAACTTCCAAATCTTTGGCGAGACGATGCGCCAAATCAATTCCCAAACCAACAAGTTGCGAATCGGAATTGTAAAATGTAAACGGAATTGCGTCTTCGTAAAAACCAATTCTGATTTTCCCGCGTCTTTTAATTCTTCCCAAAATATTTTCACCTTTCCATCTTACAGTTGGATTTGGCGAACTTTTCTTCAAAATTTCGTAGGGCTGCACAGGATTTATCAATTTGAAATGATTAAGAATATCAACATTGCTTGGTATCTTTTCCATATTTTTCGTTAATAACCAGTTCAATCCAACAATCGAAACAAAAAACGTTACAAACACAACAGCAGAAGCGTTAATGAGTTTTTTCTTATTTAATCTCAACCATCCGCGACTTGCAGAAACACTTAACAGCGTAAGCGTAATTAGATGAAATCCACCAAGTACAACTCTAATTCTATCAGTTATTACAGTAGATACCATAAAAAGATTAATCGTTTCTTTCGGGATGTCGAGAACATTCAAAGTAAACGGCAATCCGGTAATTGGCGCAACAAAACTACTTAATAATGTGGAACTCAAAAAAAGCGGATAATCGGACAGCCCCAATGAATTGCCGGTGTACCATGCCGCAAAAGGAACAAATACGAAAATCATAAAAGTGCCGAGATTTGGAAAGGGATAAGCCAACGGCATAAGTACATCGACTTCCGCGCGCGCTTCGTCATTAGCTCTACTTTCAGTAGAAACAATATTTTTTATATCTTCAATCAATTGCGGAAAGACAACAATAATTTTGCTTGTAACAAAAATTGTAATCAAGGTTGAACGAGTAAACTTGAAAACAGTCTTAGGAGTAAACGGAGTAAAAATTGAAATCACATAAGGCAAAACAATGAATGTAAACAATATTACGGCAAACAAATAAACCAGCAAATAACCTTGCAAACGATTCAAATCTGGCCAACTTAATTTGCTAACAATTCCTCCGGCAATGCCAAAAACACCAATCGGAGTAATTTTAACAATCATTTTATTGACTTGATTTAACGCCGTATTCATCACATCAAGCGGTTTTAAAAGAACCTCCTTGTTCGGCAATTTCATTAAACCCAAGCCAATAAAAATACTAAACAGAACTACTGCGGGAACAACATTGTTGCTCATCGAAGCAAACGGATTTGAAGGAATGTAAAGCTTTACAAAATCGAATTGCGTCGGGTTCTGAACAAAATCGCTACTGTAAAAACTTCCGCTTCCCCATTCGGGGAAAGCAAGTGGAAAAATAAACAAACCAACCAAACCAATTACAAGCAACAACCCGAGAAAAATTACAGCGTATTTTATTAAGCGTTTTGCCTCATCTATTTTTAATCGCCCGATGTTTACAATCAATGAAATCATAATGTACGGCAGAACCGTCATTTGCAACAAGCCAATAAAAATATCGCCAACAATAGAAAGCCAGCCAACGTGCTCGCCGAAAAATAGCCCGACTAAAATTCCGGCAAAAAGTCCAATTAAAACTTTTGTAGATAAAGATAATTTTTTCTTTTTCATAAACGCATTAAAATGAAATAAATTACTTTTTCACGCCCTAAAATACCGCATTAAATTCAGTGATAAAATACATTCACAAATATAAACAATTCCAATCAGTTAAATTTATACGCAATTTTAATAAAGAACCAAATATGCGCCGTGCCGGTTTTGAATTCTTTCGTGATTAGTTCGTAACCGATAGCAACGTTCGTTCTTTTGTAAGAAAAATCCAAATCGTTCTGCAAATCGAATAAAATTCTGTTTATCTCGCTTGCCTTCAAAGAGTAGATATTTTTCGTAAACAAACCGCCTTGCAAATTTGCATTAAACAAAACAAAATAAAGATTCGGCTTAAACCGGAACCGCCACTTGAATTTATTTTCGTAGGAATAATCGAACGCAAAACTTTTATCGCCGATTGTAAAATCAAGTCCCACTCCGGCGCGCGTTTTCGGCTGTCCGATTTCCCCGCTAAAAACGCTTTGCAATCGCATCATCGGAATTTCCGCAAGAGTTCGTTTGAATGAAATTAAATACGAAACCAAAAGCGCATCGGAAAGTTGATTTTCCCAGCCGAGAACTTTTGCCGAAGTCGGAAGCAACGAATGAATTCCGTTTTGCACTTCTTCGCCGAAAGCGTATTTCCCCATCACGCCAAGCAGAAAACGGAAATTCCACTCAACGTCGTTTTTGTCGATAAATTTTTGCGAATAAGTTAAATACAAATTTGCGGAAAAAGGTCTGTCGCCGATTACCGGTTTTGTCGAATCTTTTTCGCGCGGCGTGTAAATTTCCTGAATTAAATCAATTGAATAAAATCTCTGCTTTCCCTCTTTGTTCGGGAAAATAAATTTATTCAATCCGAAATTCTCAAAAGACGAAGAAGCGTAAGAAAAATCAAAACCGTTCGTAAAATATCTATCCGTTTCAAAAACAAAATCGTTATCAAAGCGGAAAGAAAAAATACTATAGTCGTTTGTTTTTTCTTGCGGATAAACCGAAACAACCAGCGAAAACAAAAAAACGGCGAGCCAAAACATCAGAATTGCCGTTCCGTGTCAATCTTTTGATATTCTTTCTTCTCGCGCGGCGTCCAATAACTTTTGCGCGATTTGTCGATTTTCTCGTCGAGCAAATCTTTTTTCATAAAAAGTTTAATCGGGAAAATAACGAGATAAAACAGCGCGGTTAAAATTATTCGCGTGGAAATAAATCCGAGAATTACCGCGAGCGTCATCCACGCTTTGTGAAAAGGCAAAAATATTTTCGGAAAGACGAAGCCCAATAAAATCAATACAACGCCAATGACAAGCCAAAGCAAAAAATCCCCGCCGTAAAAATAAAAATAAACGCCGAGCGCAATTGAAATTCCGCCGAACAAAAAGGCGAATTGCCTTAACTCTTTTTTTCCGCTTTTGATATTTTTTATTTCGTCAAGAAAATTCATAACTCAATCCAATTCAAATTGTTTTCGCCAATCAATATCGTCCGCAAGCGGCGGTTGTTTTTCTTTCAAGAACAAATAATTCCCCATAACGAGCGCGTCCATATCGGTTCGCATAAAACATTTGTAAGCGTCGTCCGGCGTGCACACAATCGGTTCGCCGCGCACGTTAAACGAAGTGTTTACCAGAACCGCCGAGCCGTATTTTTCGTCGAAAGTTTTCAGCAATCGGTGAAATTTCGGATTTGTCTTTTCGCTTACGGTTTGAATACGCGCCGAATAATCGACGTGCGTTACCGCGGGAATGTCGGAACGGCGAACGTTTAATTTATCGATGCCGAACAACTTCCTCTCGTCTTCCGTCATTTCTTTTCTTCGTTCGCGTTTAACATCGGCTACAAGCAACATATACGGACTCGGTCTGTCCAACTCAAAATATTCCGAAACTTTCTCTTCCAAAACCGCAGGCGCAAAGGGACGGAAACTCTCGCGGAATTTGATTTTCAGGTTCATTGTTTTTTGCATTTTTTCGGAACGCGCATCGCCGAGTATCGAACGGTTTCCGAGCGCGCGCGGACCGAATTCCATTCTTCCTTGAAACCAACCCAACACTTTTTCTTCGGAAAGCAATTTCGTCGCGACGTCATAAAGTTCGTAGTCGCCTAATTTTTCGGCAGGAAGATTAAACTTATCGATATATTCCTTTATTTCTTCTTCTGAAAATTCCGGACCGAGATACGAACCTTTCTGAAAATCGTTCTTTCCGTCCGCTTTCCTTTCGTTTCCCAAATATTGATACCAAGTAAACAGCGCCGCTCCGAGCGCTCCTCCGGCATCGCCCGCCGCCGGTTGAATCCAAATATCCTTGAAAATATTTTCGCGCAAAATTTTTCCGTTTGCGACGCAGTTAAGCGCAACGCCTCCGGCAAGAACGAGATTTTCCGCGCCCGTTTCCTTTTTAATATGCCGCGCCATTCTCAGCATTGCAAGTTCGGTAACTTCTTGCACGGAACGCGCCAAATCCATTTCGCGCTGAGTTAATTGCGTTTCCGGCTTTCTCGGTTCGCC
>WGAL01000299.1 GCA_015494845.1 Melioribacteraceae bacterium | reverse complement strand
GATGTGCGGTTCCGGTACAATTCCGATTGAAGCGGCAATGTACGCGCGAAATATTCCGCCGAATTTGTACAGAAAAAATTTCGCTTTCAAGAATTGGAAAAATTTCGACTTGCCGCTTTTTACTAAAATTAAAAATCAGATTAAAAAACAGATTAAAGAAAACGACGTAAAAATTTACGGAAGCGATATTTCCCAAACCGCTATCGAAATTTCCGAAGGTAACGCAAAGCGCGCTAAAGTCTCTGATTTTATTACATTTGAGAAAAAGTCGTTTTTCGATTACAAAAACGACGGCGAGAAAAAATTTCTAATCATCAATCCGCCTTACGACGAAAGATTAAAATCCGCGGACATTAAAGAGTTTTACCGTAAAATCGGCGATGCGCTGAAAAACAATTTTCAAAATTCCGTTGTGTGGATTTTCAGCGGGAATAAGCAAGCGATAAAACAAATCGGATTAAGCGCTTCGAAAAAATACACGCTTAACAACGGCGGAATTGAAGGTTACTTCCGCAGATACGAAATATTCGAAGGCGCGAAAAAGAAATAATATTCCAAAATGCCTAAAACGAAAAGCAAACGAAAAAAGAAAAAAGCAAAAGACGCGAACAGAAAAGAATTGTTAATTCTAATTGCCGTCGACGTTTTTGCTTTGTTAATTTGGGATACGCCGGTAGTTTATCCTGTAAAACTTTTGGTAATCGCCTTTCACGAAATCTCTCACGCGCTTGCCGCCATTTTTACCGGCGGTTCCGTTTTGGGAATGGAAGTAAATTCCGGTTTGTACGGCGCGGTAAATTCGGAAGGCGGGAACGAGTTTTTAATTGCTTCGGCCGGTTATCTCGGCAGTTTAATTTTCGGTTTTTTGATTTTTATTTCAGCCGACAATAAAAAACTAAATTTAATTCTCTCTACTTCCCTATCCGTAATTTTACTTTTGTTCATAGCAAATTTTTTCACCGATGCAATCGCGATACTGATTTTATTGGGTTACGTCGTTTTCTTCTACATTGCGCCGCGTTATTTGAATCCCAAAATAAATTACTGGACGATGAGAATTTTGGGCTTACTTAGTTCCCTTTACGTAATTTTCGATATTAAAGAAGATTTGTTCGCTAGCGATACATTCGGAACCGACGCCGACCGGATGGCAATAATCACAACGGTTCCCGCAATTTATTGGAGTTTGCTGTGGTTTTCTGTATCTTTAATCGTAATTTTTTTGATGATAAAAAAAACTTACTACAAAAAAATATTTTAATAACTTTCCTATAACGATTTCCTTTGCTGTTTCGATTTCATAAAAAAGGAGGCAAAAATGAAAAGAATAAAATATTTGCCAATCGTCATTTTGTTTCTCTCGTCTTTATTTTTTTCTCAGAACCGAAAAAACGTGGATAATATGATTTTAATTCCCGGCGGCGAATTTATTATGGGAACCGATAGTTCGCGATTGAGCGAATTAGTAAAAGTCGGCGAAAACGTTCCGCATATGAATTACGGAAATGCTCTCTCTTGGTTCGGCGACGAAATTCCCGCGCACAAAGTAAAAGTTGATTCGTTTTATATCGACATTTACGAAGTGACTAATCGACAATTCGCCGAATTTGTAAAAGCAACCGGATACAAAGCCGAAGGAGATTGGCAAAAATACGCGACAAAAGAAAGAGAAAATCATCCCGTCGTAAACGTTACTTGGAACGACGCAAAAGCGTATGCGAAATGGACAGGGAAAAGTTTGCCTACCGAAGCGGAATGGGAATACGCGGCGAAAGGCGGTACAAATTACCAGTGGTTTTGGTGGGGAAATAATCCGGATAGTTCGAAAGAAAATTACCGAACCAAAGGCGAAACCTTTTGGGAAGGCGTTTGGCGTTTGCTTGGTTTTAGGGAAATCGGAACGAAAGAAGTCGGCGGTTATCAACCTAATAATTTTGGAATTTACGATATTTTAGGCAACGTTAGCGAATGGTGCGAGGACAATTACAAACCTTATCCGAATAATAAAATTCCAAACGACGATTACGATAAAAATTTAAAAACTGTTCGCGGCGGAAATTGGGAAACGCCGAACGCCGTATTTATGCGTTGCCAATCGCGACGCGGGAAAGAGCCGAAATCATACTCATATCATCGCGGTTTCCGTTGCGTGAAACGGATTAATAAAAATAAATAAATCGGTAATTACTACCATTGAGCGACAGATTACAAATCCGGCTATTATTTTTTTTCTTACTTTTTTCTACGCTTGTTTTTCCGCAAAATAAAATCAATCTCGAAATTTCAAGCGGCGGAAAACTTTCCGAGAAAACATACAAAAAAATCGCGCTTGAGAAACCGCTGAAAATTAAGGACGCTTCTCTTGTCGATTCGTTGAGATCGCGTATTGACAGAAAGTTACGCGATTTGGGATACTTTTTTAGCGAAATTAAAATCGACTCAATTCGCTATTCAAAAGATTCGTCATCGGTTTTCGTAAAATTAAACATAGACGAAAAAGAGCAATGTAAAACAAAATCGCTAAACATAATTGCAGACACGCCGCAAGATTCCGCATTCATTTACAATAAATTATCTTTCGTAATCGGTTCGCCGTTTGTGCCGTATCTGCTAAAAAAAACGTTTTCCGAAATTCTAAAACGCTACGAAAATAACGGCTTCCCTTTCGCGAAAATAAAAATCCAAAGTATCAAATGGATTGACGAAAACGATTCGACAAAATCGGTTGAGTTATTTATTGCATTCCGAAACGGACGGACAAGCATAATCGATACGATAATCGTAAAAGGCAATAAGCAAACAAAAGATTACGTAATTATTCGCAATTCAGGAATAAAAATCGGCGAGAGATATTCGCGCAAGAAAATAAAAGAAGCGGTCGCAAATCTTGCGCGTCTCGGATTTTTCAAGAAAATAAAGATGCCGAAATTTTATTACAAAAACGATAAAATCGGCGTGCTTGAATTTTACGTGGAAGAAAAATCGACTAACTCGTTCGACGGAATAATCGGCTACATCCCGAAGCGCAACGATATTCCGGGTTACTTTACCGGTTACGCTAAAATCGATTTACGCAATATTTTCGGTACGGAACGCGCTTTCGGTTTCGAGTGGAAAAAGTTAGACAGATTTTCACAATATTTTAACGTCAATTACAAAGAGCCGTGGCTTTTTTCTTTTCCTCTTAACTTAAAACTCGACGTTACGCAACGCAAGCAAGACACTACTTACATTCAAAGAAAATACGGCGCGGCGTTCGAATACCTTGCTACGGCGAAATTAAAAGCGTCTCTGCTTTATTCTTTTGAAGAAACAATTCCGCTCGGCGGATTTACGGCGACGTTAAATCATTCCGTATTTAACACAAGCGGCGTCAGTTTTTATTACGACGCGCGCGACGACATTTTCATTCCCACTTACGGCTACTTAATTAATTTGACGCTAAAATACAGTTTGAAAAATATTGTAACGGACACTGAAACCGGAAACGCAGAAGACAATCAATACAGAATAGAAACCGATGCGCTGGGATTTTTGAGAATATATAAAAACAACATTGCCGCGCTTGGATTGCATTTCCGTAACGTAGTAGGAAATTTGCTTGAAATAAGCGACCTTTACCG
>WGAL01000298.1 GCA_015494845.1 Melioribacteraceae bacterium | reverse complement strand
GTTGAAAGTTTGAGCGACGAACTTTTGCTTGAAGCGTTGTTTAAAAGAAAATCGAATTATTTCGACGACTTTTTCTTTGTGATTTCGAGCGTCTCGCAAAACGAGCCGGAAAAAATTTTCGGAAACATTGAAAAAATCACCGGGTACAACGCCTCGGAACTAAACAATATGCACGGACTTATCGGAATAATTGAAGAAGACGATATTGAAAAATACGATAAAACATATTTGGAATTACAAGGAAAAGAAACCGGCAAAATTAAACATCAATTTAGAATTACGCATAAAAACGGGAACGCGGTTTGGTTGGAAGAATCCGTAATTATTAAAAAAGACGCGGGCAAAATTATTTACGAAAAATTGATTCGCGATATTACGCCTTTTAAAGAAACCGAGGAAAAACTCCGCGAAAATTTTTTGAAAATCGACAAGGCAAACAAAGTAAAAGATAAATTCATCTCGATTATTTCGCACGACTTGCGCGCGCCGTTCACGAGTTTAATAGGATTTGCCGAAATTTTGATTAACGAACCGAATTTGACCGAGGAAGAGCGGCTCGATTATCTGAAATACATTTACGAGGCGGCTCAAACACAACTAACTATGGTAAATCATCTTTTGGATTGGTCAAGATTGCAATCAGGAAAAATTGAAGTCGAGCCGGCAAGACTTAACGTGCGCGCCACTGTTTCGAATGCCGTTTCATCTTTGACCGGAGCGGCGGTTCGAAAAGAGGTTGAAATAATTGAGAAAATTCCCGGCGACTTGTATTTTTACGCAGACCCGAAGTTGATAAACAGAGTATTGGGGAATCTTTTAAGCAACGCTTTGAAATTTACGCCGGGCGGTAAAAGAATTTTTGTTTCCGCAAATAAATACGGAACGGACAAAATCGAAGTTGTCGTAAAAGACGAAGGCGTCGGAATAAAAGAGGAAGACCAAAGAAAAATTTTTAAGCTTGAGGAAAAAATTACAACGAAAGGAACGTCCGGCGAAAAAGGCACAGGATTAGGATTATTGCTTGTAAAAGATATTGTTGAAAAGCACGGCGGTGAAATTTGGTTCTATTCGAAAGAAGGGGAAGGAACGGAATTTCATTTTATCGTTCCGGAAGCAAAACAAATTTTTTTGATTATAGACGACGACATAAAAACAAGGGAATTGCTGAAAAAACATATCAGAAATATTTACCCCGACGCGGAAATTATCGAAGCCAACAACGGCTACGAAGCGTTGAATCAAGCGTATAAAAAAATTCCTTCCATGGTAATTACCGACCACGATATGCCGCTGATGAACGGCATTCAATTTATCGAAGTAATTAAGAAAAATCCGCAACTAAAAAACGTGCCGATTCTTATAGTTTCCGGCGCATTAGATAACGAAGCGATTTCGGAATATAAACGATTGGGTGTTAATGATATATTGGAAAAACCTTTTGAAACCGAAAAATTTATTACGTTGTTAAAAATGCTGAATTAAACGAAAGGGACGCTATGAGTAACCAAAAACATTGGTTGGTTTTTTACACAAAACCACGTCACGAATTTAAAGCCGAATCGGAAATTTCGGCGCTTGACGTGGAAGTTTTTCTACCGAAGATCACTACCGTTAAACAGTGGAGCGACCGTAAAAAGAAAGTAACGGAACCGTTATTTAAAAGTTACATTTTTGCGCGTTGCAACGAAAGAGAAAGACTTGATATTCTTCAATTAAAATCGATTGTAACAAACGTGCATTTTCAAGGCAAACCGGCTCGTGTTCCCGAGTGGGAAATAGACGGTTTGAAGCAAATGCTTTCGAAAGATTTGGAAGTAAAGGTTCTTAATGAAATTCGTCCGGGAACGCCTGTTAAAATTGTCGAAGGACCGCTTGCCGGCGTTACGGGAATTGTTTCTTACACAAAGAAAGGCAATACCGAAGTGGCGGTTACAATTGAAATTCTTAACAGAACCGTAATAACGACTTTGCCGGCGAAAGACGTGGAAATATTAAAGGCAAGTTAATGAATGAAATAAACACTCTTAAAAAAGATTCTGAAAATATTATCGGATTTTATTTAGTCGGCTCGATTGAGGAAAAACAAACGCGGCACGGAAAATCTTTTCTCGATTTAACGCTTACCGATAAAACCGGTTCGATTAACGCAAAGTTTTGGGATTACGACAAAACAAAGCATTTCTTTAAGCAAGGCGATATTATAAAAGTAAAAGGCAAAATTCAGGAATTCGGCGGTCGCTTGCAATTTATTATTGAGCGAATAAGAAAAGCGCAGCCGGAGGACGGCGTTTCAATGGACGATTTCATTCGTAAATCCCAACGCAATTTTGACGAAATGAAAAGCGAGCTTCGCAACGTAATTGATTCAATAAAAAATCCGTATTTAAATGAAGCGCTTAATAAATTGTTTTCAGGCGAGCGTCTTGAACGGTTCTTAAACGTTCCGGCGGGAAAAGCTTGGCATCACGCTTATTTGCACGGATTGTTGGAACACACGCTCGAAATCGTTAAAATCTGCGATTTGGTCGCGACTTTCCACAAAGAAATTAATCGGGATTTGTTAATTGCCGGCGCGCTTCTGCACGATTTCGGAAAAATCGAGGAACTTTCCGGCGGCGCGGAAACGGAATATACCGACAAAGGAAAATTGCTCGGACATATCGTAATAGCGACAATGGAAATTGAAAAAGCGGCGGCGGAAATTGACGGATTTCCCGAAGAATTGAAATGGCAATTGGAACATTTGGTTTTGAGTCATCAAGGGAAACTCGAATTTGCCTCGCCAGTTGTGCCGAAAACAATCGAAGCGATTGCGCTTTACCACGCCGACGAATTAAGCGCGAAAGTAAACGCCTATAAAAACGCGGTCGCCGCCGAAAGCGCGAGCGAAAAAAATTGGACGAACTTTATCCGTCTTGCCGAAACCGATTTGTACATTCCAAATAAAAAAAGAGGAGAAGAATGAAAAAGATTATTTTATCAATTGTAACAATTTTGATGTTTTCGGCTATGCAATTAAAAGCCGCAGACGACGTTAAAACTTATCTCGCAAAAGCGGATTCGCTAAACAAACTTTTCCAATACGAAGATGCATTAAAAGTTCTGCAAGATGCCGATAAAAAATTTCCTGATAATTGGGAAGTGCTTTGGCGCATTAGTCGGGAAATGGTTTATATCGGCAACTTTATGAAAGACGACGACGCTCGGGAAACGCAATACACAAAAGCAATGCAGTTTGCTGACAAAGCGGTTAAATTAGCTCCCGATAAATCGATTACTTACTTGCGTCGCGCAATTGCAAACGGAAAAATTGCGCTGTTCAAAGGCGTGTTTTCCGTCGGCGACCTTGTAAACAGCGTAAAAGCTGATTTGGAAAAGGCAATAAAATTAGGCAACGGAGGCGATTACACTCAAGCGATTGCGCACTACGTTTTGGGAAGAACGCACGCAAAAGTCAGCGAAAAATGGAAACCGGCGCGCTCGGTTCTCGGTTTGGGCTGGGCTGATTTGGACATTGCCCTCAAAGAATATGCGACTGCCGAAAAACTTTACCCAGGTTTCGCAATGATACATTTGGATTACGCCAAAGCGCTGATGAGAGCCGAAAAATACAAAGAGGCAAAAGCCGAATTGGAAAAAGTTCTCGCGGCAAAAATTCTTGACAAAGAAGACCCGCAACGCAAAGAGGAAGCAAAAGAACTTTTGAAAGAAGTAAACGAAGAATTGGAATAACAAATAAATTTTTCTGTTATTCATGTAGGGACAACTCGCGAGTTGTCCCTACTTTACACAGAATATTTTACCCCAAATTTTCATTTGTAATTCTTGTAGCGCGGATTGCTTGCAATCTGCGAAAAATAAAAAGGCGCAACAACTTGCGCCTTTTTTATTAATCTATGGGGATTTGAACTATCCGGAATAATTAACCAAAGTTAATCCCGGGAAAATTGCCGTCGTATCGAGTTCTTCTTCAATTCTTAACAATTGGTTGTATTTTGCAATTCTGTCGGTTCTGCTTGCCGAACCGGTTTTGATTTGTCCAACATTCGTTGCAACAGCCAAATCTGCCAAGGTCGTATCTTCGGTTTCGCCCGAGCGGTGACTGATAACGCAAGTGTAACCGTTGTTTTTAGCCATTTCAATCGTATCGAGCGTTTCGGTAAGCGTTCCGATTTGATTTAATTTAATCAAAATTGAGTTTGCTATGCCTTCGTCAATTCCTTTTGCAAAAATTTCAGGATTGGTTACGAAAATGTCGTCGCCAACGAGTTGAACTTTTCCGCCGAGACGTTCGGTTAATTTTTTCCAACCTTCCCAGTCGTTTTCGCCGAGTCCGTCCTCAATCGAAATAATCGGATATTGCGCAATTAACTCCTCGTAAATCGCAATCATCTCGTCGGCGGTTTTTTCCGATTTATCGGATTTGAAGAATTGATAAAGTCCCGAATCGCTTAAATACATTTCGCTTGCGGCAACGTCCATTGCGATTGAAATATCCTCGCCCGGTTTGTAACCGGCTTTAACAATCGCTTCGGAAATGAAATCCAAAACTTCTTTGTTGGAACGAAGATTAGGAGCAAAACCGCCCTCGTCGCCAACCGCCGTACTGTAGCCGTTCTTTTTAAGAACCGATTTTAACGCGTGGAAAGTTTCCGAACCCATTCTCAACGCTTCGGCAAAACTATCCGCTCCGTGAGGCAT
>WGAL01000297.1 GCA_015494845.1 Melioribacteraceae bacterium | reverse complement strand
GTGGAATCGCCGGCAAAGGCGAAAACAATAGAAAAATTTTTAGGAAAAGATTATCAAGTCGTCTCGTCGTTCGGACATATCCGCGATTTGTCGAAAAAAAACAACGGCGTGGACGTAAAAAGCAATTTCGAACCGAAATACATTATTCCCGCAGAAAAAAAACAAGTTGTTTCGGAACTGAAAAAATTAAGCAAAAAAGCCGAAACGGTTTGGCTTGCATCCGACGAAGACCGCGAAGGAGAAGCGATTGCCTGGCATTTGAAGGAAGCGTTAAAACTCGACCCTGAAAAAACAAAAAGGATTGTATTTAACGAAATCACCAAACCGGCAATTAAAAAAGCGATTGAAAATCCGCGCGGAATAGACGAAGATTTGGTAAAAGCGCAACAAGCGCGCAGAATTTTGGACAGACTCGTCGGTTTCGAAATTTCGCCTATTCTTTGGCGAAAAGTAAAACCGCAACTTTCCGCCGGTCGCGTGCAATCGGTCGCCGTGCGTTTAATTGTCGAGCGCGAACGCGAAATCGATAAATTTGTTCCCGAATCGAAATTCAAAGTAGTCGCGGATTTTATTTCCGCCGGAGACGGCAAATCCGTTTTTAAGGCGGAATTAAACGAGCGGTTCGATACGGAAAAAGAAGCGCTTGATTTTCTCGAAAAGGCAAAAACCGCCGAGTTCCGCGTTGAATCAATCGTTAAAAAACCGGTTAAGAAAAATCCGCCTGCGCCGTTTACGACTTCCACTTTGCAACAGGAAGCGTCGCGCAAGTTGCGGTTCTCCGTCGCTAAAACGATGATGATTGCGCAAAAACTTTACGAAGCAGGAAAAATCACGTATATGAGAACCGATTCCGTGCGGCTTTCCGACGTTGCGATAAACGCGGCAAAAGAAGTAATTACCGACGAGTTCGGCGAAAAATATTCCAAGCCGAGGCAATTTCAAACCAAAGCAAAAACGGCGCAAGAAGCGCACGAGGCAATTCGTCCGACTTACTTAAATAAAAGCAAAGTTGGCGGAAGCGCGGACGAAAAAGCTCTATACGAATTGATTTGGAAACGCACAATCGCATCGCAAATGGCGGAAGCCGAAATTGAGCGAACGACGGTAAAAATAAACATTAGCGGCGTCGATTATTATTTTACTGCAAAAGGTGAAGTAATCGTTTTCGACGGATTTCTGAAAGTTTATATGGAAAACACGGATGAGGAAAACGGCGAAAACAACGGCGCGAACATACTTCCGCCGCTGAGAGAAAACGAAAAACTCGAAGCTCAAAAAATCGAAGCGGTTGAAAGATTTACGCGTCCGCCTGCGCGATACACGGAGGCGTCGCTTGTGAAAAAACTCGAAGAACTAGGCATCGGGCGACCATCCACTTACGCGCCGACAATAAGCACAATTCAAAAGCGCGGTTACGTCGTAAAAGGGGAACGCGAAGGCAAAGAACGCGAATACGTAAAACTTTTGCTTGAAAACGGCGAGGTAAAAAAGGAGGTTCTAACCGAAATTACCGGAGCAGACAAAGGCAAACTTTTCCCGACGGACATCGCTTTTTTGGTTACCGATTTTCTGATGAAATATTTCCCGAAAATTCTCGATTACAAATTCACGGCAAAAGTCGAGGACGAACTCGACGAAATTGCCGCCGGCGAACTGGATTGGGATAAAATGCTCGCGCTCTTTTACGAACCGTTTCACAAAGACGTGGAAACGACTTTGAAGGAAAGCGAACGCGTTTCGGGCGAAAGAATTTTGGGAACAGACCCCAAAACCGGCAAGCAAGTTTCCGTAAGAATGGCGCGGTTCGGACCCGTGGCGCAATTAACTGATTTGGATAATCCTGACGCAAAACCGGAATACGCCGCGTTGCGGAAAAATCAAAAGCTCGAAACAATTACGCTTGAAGAAGCGCTTGAATTGTTTAATTTACCGCGCGAAGTCGGCGAATACGAAGGCGAAAAAATAGTTGCGGCAATCGGCAGATTCGGCCCTTATTTACGGCACAAAAACAAATTTTATTCGCTCGGAAAAAATTACGACCCGCATACCGTTACTTTGGACGAAGCGATTGAGATTATCGAAGCGAAAAGAAAAGCCGACAAAGAAAAAATATTAAAAACATTCGACGAAGACGCCGGTTTACAAATATTAAAAGGACGATGGGGACCTTACATTAAATACGGAAAAAACAATTACAAATTGCCAAAAGGAACGGAAATCGAATCGCTTACCTACGACGATTGTTTGAAAATTATCGAAGAAGCAAAAGCCAAAAAGAAAAAATAAATACCCGGCAATAAGAATTTCCGTATTATTTCGCGGAGCGGTATTGTAAATTTCAGAAAATTTTTATCAAAGAGATTTACAACACCGACCGCAACTTAAATGAATTCCCCCAACATTCCATTTTTCCAATATTCCAATCTTCCAATAAGAAAATTACTTCATCAGAACCATTTTTCGTGTTTGAACAAAATTGCCTGCCCGCAATGTGTAGAAGTAAATTCCGCTTGGGAAATTCGAGTTCTCAAATTGAACCGAATATTTGCCTGGCGCTTGTTTTTCGTTCACAAGCGTCGCAACTTCGCGACCGAGTGCGTCGTAAACTTTTAGCGAAACTTGAATTATTCCGTCATTGCGAGCGGAACGCAGAGAAGCGTGGCAATCTGTCGCATTGTTCGCCAAAGCTGAATTTTCGGCAGATTGCCGCGTCGCTTCGCTCCTCGCAATGACGTATGTTATGTTCGTCGTCGGATTAAACGGGTTCGGATAATTTTGGTAAAGCTCGAAATTGCCTGGTTTGTCAAGCGTTACCGCGCCCGGCGGATAAAATTCATATGCGCCAATATCCGGCGCTTGTCCGTAAAAACTTTCGATATAAACAATCGTATCGCTTCCAACAGCATAAAAATTCGTTCCGGCGTCAACGCACGGCGAATGCGCAGTTAAATGGAAATCAAGATTTTGAGCGTCTATAAATTGAGGGTCTGCGTTAATATTGTTCGAACCGGTTGCGCCTTCCGGCAATTGAATATCGGAATAATTGATTTCCGCGCTCGCTTCAAAATCCAAATAAACGTCGTTGCTGTACGCGCCGTGATTATTTTTTACAATGCTGTTTGCCATATACATTTGCGTGTAAGCCAAATAAATTCCGCCGCCGTCGCCGCCGTCCGCGTGATTTCCGTAAAATGTCGAGTTCCCAACATAAAAAAGATTTCCGTAACCCAAACCTTGTATTGCGCCGCCTGCCGAATACGAAGTGTAATTGTTCGCAAAAACGGAATTTAAAATTTTTGTTTTGTAAACCGAATAAAGAGAAAGTGCGCCGCCGCCGTATTGGCAGTGATTGTTAATAAAAACGCAACTGTCGATTACCGAAGACAAATCGCCGGAAAACTTTATCGCGCCGCCTTCTCCGTAAGCGTAATTGTTTTCAAAAACGCAATTGACAAAGCGCGTTGCGCCGGGTTCCCCGCCGGTGTTAATGCCGTAAACCGCGCCGCCCATTCCGTCTTCGTCTCCCGGAGCGTTATTGTTTTGGAACAAGCAATTGTAAAATTTTGCGTTGGAATTTATGAGCGCAACCGCGCCGCCGTTATTGTCCGGATAATCAGCCGCTGATGTTTTTCCGTATTCAAGAACGCAATATTTTAAAATGTTTCCGCCGGAATTATTAAATCTTATTCCGCCCCAACCCTCGTCGGTATTAGACGCGGTAAAAATCACGGAATCCGTTTCGGTTCCGTTTGCGATTAAAGTTCCGTTTACGTTGAATTTGAAATGCCCTTGAAAAATTACTTGCACGCCGCTTTCTATTTGCAGAGCCGAACCGTTTGGAACGGTTATTTCGCCCTCGACAAGATAGGGCGAATTTTGTTTTGTCCAAACGCCCGATTGCTCGCCGCTAACGGTTGTTTGCGCGTAATAAAAATTTGTTAATAAAAGAACCGCAAAAAAAAGTTTTGAAATTTTCATAACGTTCCCGAATTAAATTTTTCTATAATTATTAAACTCAAAATAGTCATAAGAAATTTTTTCGTTCTCAAAAAATAACGGAACAT
>WGAL01000296.1 GCA_015494845.1 Melioribacteraceae bacterium | reverse complement strand
GGTAATTTTGATACAGCGCAAAATTTTGCGGATTATCGCTTTCGAGTTCATTATCTACATCTAATAAATCCGCATTATCGCGTAAATATTGCGCCTTTTCCAAACCGAGACTTACCGAATTTAAACTACTTGTTCCTCTGCTGAAATGATATGCGACGGTAATATCCACGCTTTCGCCGGTTCCGATTGTGAACGGACCGAGATTTAAGATTGAACGTTTATCGCTTCCGTAAGTATTTATCCAACCTACCGAATCCACCGGATTTCCGGAAAACATCCAACTTCCGTCAATTGTTGAGCAATCTTCACCCAAAACTATTCCAGTCCCCCAATTACACGGATCAATTTCTTCTCCGAGTTTATTTTTTCCGAGCATATAATTGCGCAACTCTTCCACATTGCTCGGGTCGCCTTGCGTCGGGTGGGCCGATGTGTAACCAATATAAGACGTATTTAATGAAGAAAGATTTGGAATATCATTAACCGGATTTTTCTTCACGTTCAAAAGTGTTTTCATTGCAACCGGTGAATTATACAAGTATTGTTCATCTAAACCAACATCATAAGTGTAACCGGTAAATAAATCCAGATTGCTTCCGGCAAAATCATTGCTGTATTCGCCAACGTCGTTGTCGGTAAATACTCCGAAATAAACCGAATCGAGCGTTTCCGCAACCGTTCCCGTATTATAAATCGAATAACGAACAAAGAACACGTTTTTTAATTCGGGATTTTCCGCATCAGTCCAAATTGTTTGTCTTACTTCAATTCCAAGCGGGGACATATCAGAAAATAATCTTTCGTTAGCGGGAACGCCGTCGTTGTAAACGCACCAAGCCGTAATTGTTCCGTTTATTTCCGGAGCGTCTTCGTTTTCGTCCCAAGTTCCGTTTCCGTTCAAATCAACCGGATTATAAACGCCGTCGCCGTTGCCGTCGTAAAATCTTGCGCCGGCGTTTACCGCATCCGCCCAATTTTGCCAACTTTCGCCAAACGGCGGGTCGCTCGACTTTACGTAAAAAATCGTATTCGGACTATTTTCACCAACACCGCCAGGAACATAGTCTGCGATTTGCGATGTTGTTGCCACGCCGTTAGCCCAAAGTTCGCCGTTTGCATATCCGCTTAAAACAAAACCGCCGGAATACATTACGTTTTCCCCGTCATACGTGTTTCTGTAAAAAATTCCGCAACCTTGCGGTTCAAAATCGGCAAGAACGCCTTTATTATCGAACCTGAACTGAACATTACCATTAGTAATCAGCGCGAACTCATCCGTGAAAAAGGTTCTTGTATCGACCGTGCCTAAAAGTTCACTGGTAACATTACCCGAAACATCTGTGGCATAAACATATAACGAATGAATGCTTTGTTCCGGAAAAACTACAAGAAACTCACCGCCGTAAATAGAATCGGAAGCCGCGCCGTCGTTGTGTTCGCCGTCATCATATAAAACATCGTAAGGGGAATCATCAAAAAATAATTGCACGCTTTGTATGTTTGCCTCCGAATATGCAAGAACTTTAACGCTAACGTTTACCCAATTATTGGAATAATCCACCGAAATTTGTTTATCGAGAATTTGCACAACCGGATTTGATTTAAGCGGCGTATTTTGCTCAATCTTTTCATTAAGAGAATATTTGGAACTCGAAGACAGAGATTTTTGAGCCATAATTAATTGAGTAATCACTACAATTGCAACCCCGCAGAGGAAAATAAATCTTTTCATTTTGCTCCCTCCTTGCAAATAAAAAAAAATACCCATTCCATTATATGCAATTCCAAAGAAAAATGTCAAGCGTTAGGGAAGAAAATTTTGGATTTAAAATAATGCGGGACGCAAGGTTTGCGTCCCGCGTTTTAAATTAGTTTCATTCCAATTTTACTTCATCAAAATCATTTTCCTTGTTTGAACAAAACTACCGGCTCGCAAAGTGTAAAAATAAATTCCGCTCGGTAGATTCGATGCATTGAATTGAACCGAATATTTCCCGGGAGATTGTTTTTTGTTTACAAGCGTTGCAACTTCGCGCCCGAGGATGTCATAAACTTTTAGCGAAACATTAATCTCACTGTCATTGCGAGCGGAACGTAGTGGAGCGCGGCAATCCGTCGAATTGTTAGCGTTCGCTGAACTTCCAAAAGATTGCCGCGTCGCTTCGCTTCTCGCAATGACGTAACTGATTGTAGTAGTCGGATTAAACGGATTCGGGTAATTTTGTTCGAGACTGAATTTTAACGGAACTTCATTTTCTTCAACGGCGACAGGTTTTTCTTCCAATTCAATCAACATAACGTTCATACTGTTAATTCTGAAATTCGTTCTTGTATGTGGATGAATTGTTTCGCCGTTTTCGCTGTCATTAATTTTTCTTACGTTAATTATAAAATTCGATGTATCGACCAAAACGCCGTTTAAATGCAATTTGAAAACGGAATAATTATCGGAATCAACATTACTTACTAACACCGCATATTTACCGGCTTTGTCTTCCGAAGCCAAAACCCACAGGGAATCGGAAATTCCCAAATTTGTAAAATCGTCCGTTGTCAACAAATACGGATAATTGTTGTAAATGTACGAGAAAAACTTAAAAGCATATGCGGTAGTTTTTGGCGTTCCAAGTGTATCGCCCCAAAACAATCCGCTCATAAATCCGTTTGATGTATCCGTTGGAGGAAGGTTCGGGTCGGAACTTGGATCATTTACACGATAATAATAAGCTCGTTTCGTATCGGTTAATTGCAAGTTCATCCAAATTCCGCTGAGCAACGCGGCGCCTTCTTTGCGATTGAAATATTTGTAAAGAATGGAACGCGGCAACGGGCGAGGATTTTCACCGAGAGAATCAACCTTAACTTTACTTAAATAATAAGCGTCACAAATTAATTCCGTATTATCAAAGAAACCGCTTCCTGCCCATGGGACGAATGAGAACAAATCGTCGCCTTTTAGTAAATGACGCATATTCACGCCCGCCTTGTAATAATCCGCCGGTTCCAGATGAAACAAATGCCAACCAATCCAATCTGGATGAATATTGTGTTCGTACAAATAATTAAGGAAACTTATCATTTCTTGAACGCGCGGGTGGTCGGTTCTGCCTTTTGCAATAAATAAAGTAAACAAATAACCCGGTCCGCCAATTTTAAGTTGCGGATAAGCAGTTTTAAGCGTGTCGAACAATTTTCCCCAAAAAACTTCGAACTCGGCATTTGTTCTATCCCAAAAAGTCGTGTTCGGATATTCCGTCCACAAATCGAGGTAAGTAAACGTTCCGGGCGAATCGTTCCAATGAAGATAACGGTTCACGACTCTTTTCGCCGCGCGAATGTAGTTATCCTCTTCGTATGGTCTTGGACCTTTGTAATCATGATGCCTAATTTGACATTCATATTCGCCGCCAATACGGAAAAAAGGTTCAAAACCGCCGTTAATTATGCTTTCGAACAAAGTGTCGCTTGCTCCCCAATTGTAATTATTCTCGTCGTCAGGGTCGCCGTTCCAACTCGGATAAGTCGAACCGCCACAATTAAACATTCCCTCCATATCGAGCGCATCGTTGTAATAATCGTTATTCCGAATAGAAGGAATTTCCATTTCTTGCATTCCTTCCGTAATATCAACAGCGTGGGAATTATACGGCGGAAGCGGTCCGGAAATCACGCCTTGCAATTGCGCAATTACGGTATCAGTGGTTGTATTTTGCGAAATGTTAACATCAATAACTTGCGCGCTTAGTTGAATTGAGATGCAAATTATAAATAATGAAGTAAATAACCTTTTCATATCTTTTCCTTTCGGTTAGTAATATTAACATAATAATAAAATTTTTTTAAAAATTAACAAAAACTATTTCATCAAAATCATTTTTTTCGTTTGAACAAAACCTCCGGCTCGCAAAGTGTAGAAATAAATTCCGCTCGGTAGATTCGATGCATTGAATTGAACCGAATATTTTCCGGGAGTTTGTTTTTTATTTACGAGTGTTGCGACTTCGCGTCCGAGGGCGTCGTAAATTTTTAGCGAAACATGAACTATCCCGTCATTGCGAACCCCGACGCAGTCGTGGGTGAAGCAATCTGTCGAATTGTAAGCGTTCGCTGATCTTCCGGTAGATTGCCGCGTCGCTTCGCTCCTCGCAATGACGTATGTTATGTTGGTTGTTGGGTTGAATGGGTTTGGATAATTTTGTTCGAGACTGAATCTGAGCGGAATTTCATCTTCTTCAACTGAATTTGGTTTTGGTTCTAATTCTATTAACATCACATTCATACTGTTAATTCTAAAATTAGTACGCGTGTGAGGATAAACTGTTTCGCCGTTTTCGCTGTCGTTAATTTTCCTTACATTAATTATAAAATGCAACGTGTCAACTGGAATTCCTTTAATGTTCAATCTAAACGTATGACTACTGTCCGAATCAACATTGCTTACTAAGATTGCGTACTTCCCCGCTCTGTCTTCCGACGCTAAAACCCACAGAGAATCTGAAATCCCTAAATTTGTAAAATCGTCCGTCGTCAACAAATACGGATAATTGTTGTAAACGTATGAAAATAGTTTAAAAGCATACGCGGTAGTTTTTGGCGTTCCAAGTGTATCGCCCCAGAATAATCCTGTTCCAAATTCGTTAGTCGAATCAGTTGGAGGCAAATTCGGATTGGAATTAGGGTCGTTTGCGCGGTAGTAATACGCTCGTTGCGCGTCGGTCATTTGCAAATTCATCCAAATTCCGCTGAGCAACGCCGCGCCTTCTTTTTTGTTGTAGTATCTATACAACTCAGCGCGCGGAATTTCGCGAGGATTTTGTCCGAGAGAATCAACTTTGTACTGACCTAAATTATAAGCGTCGCAAATTAATTCCGTGTTGTCGAAGAAACCGCTTCCCGCCCAAGGGACGAAAGAGAACAAATCGTCGCCATTAAGCAAATGACGCATATTCACGTTCGCCCTGTAATAATCCGCCGGTTCCAAATGAAACATATGCCAACCAATCCAATCGGGATGAATGTTGTGTTCATACAAATAATTTAGGAAGCTTATCATTTCTTGAACATGCGGGTCGTCGGTTCTGCCTTTAGCAATAAATAAAGTAAATAAATAACCGGGTCCGCCAACTTTTAGTTGCGGATAAGCAGTTTTCAGCGTGTCAAATAATTTTCCCCAAAAAACTTCAAACGCTTCGTTAGTTCTATCCCAAAACATTGGATTTGGGTATTCCGTCCACAAATCGAGATAGGTAAAAGTACCAGACGAACCGTTCCAATGAAGGTAACGGTTCACAACTCTTTTTGCCGCGCGAATGTAATTATCTTCTTCGTAAGCGCGCGGTCCGCTGTAATCGTGATGTCTGAATTCACATTGATACTCGCCTCCAACCCTAAAAAACGGCTCAAAACCGCCGTTAATAATGCTTTCGAATAAAGTATCGCTCGCGCCCCAATAATAATTATTTGTATCTTCCGGGTCGCAATTCCAACTTGGGTAAGTTGAGCCGCCGCAATTAAACATACTTTCCATATCAAGCGCGTCGTTGAAATATCCGTTATTACGGATAGACGGAATTCCAATTTCTTGCATTCCCTCCGTAATATCAACAGCATGCGAATTATATGGCGGAAGAGGTCCGGAAATAACGCCTTGAAGTTGAGCAAGAACAGAATCTGAGGTTGTGTTTTGAGAAATATTAATTTCTAAAACTTGTCCGTTTAGCTGAATTGAAACAACAATTAAAAATAAAATGCTGAAAAAAGATTTCATTTATCAACCTCTTACT
>WGAL01000295.1 GCA_015494845.1 Melioribacteraceae bacterium | reverse complement strand
ATATTAATAAATATCGGTAATTCGGTTTGGTTTGCTCAATCTAAAAGTTTGATAGTCCGCCGCTCCGCCCAAGGCGGAGTAGCCGCGTCCCCCCTGCGTCTGGATTCGCAATGCGTTTGTCTTTTCGATTTTGTTGAGATGTTTAATTCACCACATCTAACGAAAATCATAGTTCGGGACGAGACAATTCTCGCTCGTTACTCATTACTGATTACTCGTAACTCAAATACGCTTTCAGCCATTTCTCAACTTCTTCAACGCTCATTCCTTTGCGTTGCGCGTAATCTTCAATTTGGTCGCGTGTAATTTTACCTACCGAAAAATAACGAGATTGCGGATGCGCGAAGTAAATACCGCTAACCGCCGCTGTTGGATACATTGCCATAGATTCGGTTAATTTTATTCCGGTAGTTTTAGTTGCGTTAAGTAAATCGAAAATTGTAACTTTTTCCGTGTGATCCGGTTGAGCGGGATAACCGGGCGCGGGACGAATTCCAACATATTTTTCGGCAATCAATTCTTCGTTTGTCAGATTTTCGTTTTTCGCGTAAGCCCAAATTTCTTTCCGCACCTTCATATGAAGAAATTCCGCAAATGCTTCGGCAAGTCTGTCGGCAATACTTTTTACCATAATAGCGGAATAATCATCGTGTTCGTGTTCGAATTTCGCAGTAAGTTCATCGACGCCAAATCCTGTTGAAAGCGCAAACATTCCAACATAATCTTGCATGCCGGAGTTTGCGGGCGCGATAAAATCTGCAAGCGCAAGATTTGGATTTTCGCTTTTCCGATTTTGTTGGCGCAAAGTGTGAAGTTTGGCGCGGACTTTATCTCGATTTTCGTCCGAATAAATTAATATATCGTCAACAGCAGAGTTTGCCGGAAAAATTCCAACAACCGCATTTGCGCGCAAAAGCCGTTTTGAAATAATTTCGTCGAGCATTCGTTTTCCGTCTTCGTAAAGTTTGCGCGCTTCTTTTCCAAAAGTTTCGTTTTCGAGAATTGACGGAAATTTTCCCTTCAATTCCCAAGCGTGGAAAAACGGCGTCCAATCGATGTAATTTGCAATTTCGTCAAGCGGGAAATTTTCAAATACTTTTATTCCGGTAAATTCCGGTTTAACGGGCGGTTCGTTTTCCCAATCTATTTTGAGTTTGTTTTTTCGGGCTTCTTCGAGCGAAAGCAAATTTTTAGAAAGAATTTTTCCTTCGTGCGCTTTTCTTAATTTTTCATATTTCTCGTCGATTTGGCGAAGAAATTCTTCCTTGTTCGTAAGCAATTCATTTACGGTGGAAACACTGCGCGAGGCGTCCAAAACGTGAACTACGCCGCCCGAATAATTTGGCGCAATTTTTACCGCCGTGTGCTTACTCGAAGTAGTTGCGCCGCCAACCATAAGCGGAATATTGAGTTTGCGCTGTTGTAATTCTTTTGCGAGGTTCACCATTTCGTTTAGCGAAGGCGTAATTAATCCGCTCAAACCAATAATATCAACGTTTTTCTCAATCGCGGTAGAAATAATTTTCTCGGACGGAACCATCACGCCCAAATCGATTATGTTGTAATTGTTGCAACTTAAAACCACGGCGACGATATTTTTCCCGATGTCGTGAACGTCGCCTTTTACCGTCGCAAGCAGAACCGTTCCCGCCGCGCTCGTGTCGCCTGCGGCTTTCTTTTCTTCTTCGATGTAAGGAACGAGATACGAAACCGCTTTCTTCATTACGCGCGCGCTTTTTACAACTTGCGGCAAAAACATTTTCCCGCTTCCAAACAAATCGCCGACGCGGTTCATTCCGTTCATTAACGGACCTTCGATTACCGCGAGAGAATCTTTTAATTTCTGTCGCGCTTCTTCAACATCTTCCTCAATAAAATCAACTATTCCGTTAATCAAAGCGTGTTCGAGCCGTTTTTCCACCGGCTCTTTACGCCAAGTTTCCGTCGCTTTTTTCTTAATCGATTTTTTATCGTGTTTTTGCGCGTATTCGAGCAAGCGTTCCGTCGCGTCGGGACGGCGGTTCAAAACAAGGTCTTCCGTAAGTTCCAATAATTCTTCCGGAATTTCGTCGTAAACAATCAACTGCGCTGGATTTACAATTCCCATATCCAAACCGGCATTGATTGCGTGGTAAAGAAAAACGGCGTGAATCGCTTCGCGCACGGCATTGTTTCCTCTGAACGAAAACGAAACGTTGCTAATGCCGCCAGATGTTCTTACATAAGGCAAATTTTCTTTTATCCATTTTACCGCGCGAATAAAATCGACGGCGTAATTATTGTGCGCTTCAATTCCGGTTCCGATTGCGAAAACGTTCGGATCACAAATTATATCTTCGGCGGGGAAATCGGCTTTTTCTGTAAGCAATCTGTAAGCGCGTTCGCAAATTTCGATTTTGCGCTCGAATGTATCCGCTTGTCCTTTTTCGTCAAAAGCCATCACGATTGCCGCCGCGCCGTATCTTCTTATTTTCTTTGCGTGTTCAAGGAATTTCTCCTCGCCTTCTTTCAAACTGATTGAATTGACAATTCCTTTGCCTTGCAAGGTTTTCAAGCCAGCTTCAATTACGTTCCAATCGGACGAGTCAATCATAATCGGCAATCGCGCGATTTCCGGTTCGCTTGCAAGTAAATTTAAGAATTTCGTCATTGCCGCCGGCGCGTCAATCATTGCGTCGTCCATATTTACGTCCAAAATTTGTGCTCCGCCTTCCACTTGATTTTTCGCGACGGCGAGCGCTTCCTCGTAATTTTCTTCGCGAATTAATCGCGCAAATTTTCTCGAACCGGCGACGTTCGTCCTTTCGCCGATGTTTACAAAATTCATATCGTCGCGGAAAACAAGCGGTTCAAGTCCGCTCAAGCGCAAAGTTTTAGTGCGTTTCGGAATTTTGCGCGGCTGAATGTTTTTTGCGTGTTCTGCAAAAACTTTGATGTGGTCGGGCGTAGTTCCGCAACAGCCGCCGAGAATATTGATGAAACCTTCGCGCGCGTAAGCGTCAAGAACATCGACCATAGTTTTCGGCGTTTCGTCGTATTCGCCAAATTCGTTCGGCAATCCGGCGTTCGGGTAAAGACTGATGTAAACTTCCGCAATGTTTGCAAGCTCGGAAATAAACGGACGCATCTGTTTTGGTCCAAGCGCGCAGTTTAAACCGACGCTCAACAAATTTTTTACGTGCGCAACGGAAATCCAAAACGCTTCTGTGGTTTGTCCGGAAAGCGTCCGTCCGCTTTGGTCAACGATTGTTCCGGAAATCATAATCGGAATTTCGCGTCCGAGTTCTTCGCTTAACTCTTCTATCGCAAAAAGCGCGGCTTTGGCGTTCAGCGTATCGAATATGGTCTCCACAAGCAGAATATCCGCGCCTCCGTCAATTAATCCACGCGCTTGTTCTTTGTACGCTTCCACGAATTGGTCAAAAGTAAATTCGCGAAAACCCGGGTCGGTAACTTTCGGCGACATCGAAAGCGTTTTGTTCGTAGGTCCCATTGAGCCAGCGACGAATCTCGGTTTGTCAGGCGTAAGCGCGGTAAATTCTTCCGCCGCTTCTTTCGCCAAGCGCGCCGCGTTGTAATTGATTTCGTAAACGTAATCTTCGAGCGCGTAATCTGCTTGAGAAATGCGCGTTCCGTTAAATGTGTTTGTTTCCACAATATCCGCGCCAGCTTCCAAATATTTTTTGTGAATTGTTTTAATTATTTCCGGCTGTGTGATGCACAAAACATCGTTATCGCCTTTTAACGCAACTTTATGATTGGCAAACTTCTCGCCGCGATAATCTTTTTCTTCAAGCAAATATTGTTGAATCATAGTTCCCATTGCGCCGTCAAGAACCATAATTCGTTCGTTCAGAATTTCTTTTATTTTTTTAATCATTGGTCTTCATTTATTAATATTTTTAGATATTAAAAAATAACAAATTACAGGGAAAGATTATGATAATTGTAACCGGCGGCGCGGGATTTATAGGTAGCGCGCTTGTTTATGCTCTGAACCAAAGAGGAATTGACGACATAATAATTGTCGATACTTTGCGTTACGGGGAAAAATGGAAAAACTTAAACGGATTAAAATATGCCGACATAATTCACAAAGACGATTTTTACGAAATGTTGATGAATGAAGAATTGCCCGAGGCGGAAACGATTTTTCATTTAGGGGCGTGTTCTTCCACAACCGAAAAGGATGCCGATTATTTAATGTTCAACAACTATGTTTACACAATGGAACTCGCCAAATACGCGAGCGAGAATAATATCAGATTTATTTACGCTTCTTCTGCGGCTACTTACGGCGACGGTTCAAACGGATATGACGATAATGAAGACGAACTCGAGAAATTGCGCCCGCTCAATATGTACGGTTATTCCAAACAGATGTTTGACCTTTGGGCAAAGCGCAACGGATTGCTGAATGAAATTGTCGGCGTGAAATATTTTAATGTTTACGGGCCTAACGAATATCACAAAGGCGATATGCGAAGCGTTGTGCATAAGGCGTTTGAGCAAATTCGCAAAACCGGTTCGATGAAATTGTTTAAATCTTACAAGAAAGAATATCCGGACGGAGGACAAAGACGCGATTTTATTTATGTTAAAGATGCCGTTGAGATGACGCTCTTTTTTATGGATAATCCAAATTTGCACGGCATTTACAATATCGGAACCGGCAAAGCGAGAACGTGGAACGATTTGGGGCAATCGCTTTTTGATGCGCTCGGACGACCGCCGAAAATCGAATACATCGAGATGCCGGAAGAATTGCGTGGCAAATACCAATATTTTACAAAAGCGAATATTGAGAAAATTAGAAATGCGGGCTACGACAAACCGATTTCCACGATTGAAGAAGGCGTAGCCGATTATGTAAAATATTTGCTTGACAAACAATATTTGGCTTGGTAAAATGGCTACGATACTTGCAACTTTGCTTTACGTTCAACGCGACGGCAAAACGCTGATGCTTTACCGTAACAAAAAAGAGAACGACTATCACGAAGGGAAGTGGAACGGACTCGGCGGAAAATTCGAACAAGGCGAAAGCGCGGAAGAATGCGC
>WGAL01000294.1 GCA_015494845.1 Melioribacteraceae bacterium | reverse complement strand
GTTCCGCGCCACCCTGAATGAATTGCCGCAATTACTTTTTTTTGCTTATTGTAAATGAATACCGTCGTACAATCGGCGGAAAAAACGCCAAGAGCAATCCCGCTTTTATTCGTAATCAAAGCGTCGCTTTCGCCTTGAAATCCCGGTTCTTTAACAAAAGTAATTTTATCGCCGTGAATTTGTTTTTGCCAAGCAAGTAGCACCGGTTTAATTCCCAACGCCGACAAAAACGCCGCGCGATTTTCTTTTGTTTCTTCTTTACGGTCAACCGAAAACGACAAATTAAACCACGGCGGTTCCGTGCGCCCAAGTCCGAACTTCGCGCTAAATCCGAATGTAATTTCCGGATAGAACAAGAAAATTCGGCTTTTGACGATTTTCAATTCGCTATTTTGATTATCGCGTTCCATAAAAAGAAAAGGCGCTTAAAACAAGCGCCTCGTAAATTTATTATTCTTTTTCCGGTTTCATTTGCGGGAATAAAATAACGTCCCGTATCGACGTTTGATTTGTAAAAAGCATTACAAGTCTGTCGATGCCAACGCCCAATCCGGCTGTCGGCGGCATTCCGTATTCAAGCGCACGAATGTAATCGTAATCAACTTGGTGCGCTTCTTCGTCGCCTTCCTCGCGCGCTTTTGCTTGTTCCTCGAAGCGCGCGCGTTGGTCAAACGGGTCGTTTAATTCGCTGAAAGCGTTGCAGATTTCCCGTCCGGCGACAAAACCTTCGAAGCGTTCAACAAGTCCTTCGCGCGAGCGGTGTTTCTTCGCAAGCGGGGAAAGTTCAACCGGGTAATCCATTACGAACGTCGGTTGAATGAGTTCGTCTTGAATTGTTACTTCAAACAATTCATCAATAAGTTTTCCTTTGCTTGTGCCTTCTTCCGCTTCTACTCCGTGTTTTTTCAATTCAGCTTTGAGTTCGTCTTTTGTCGCAGTCAAAACATCTAAGCCGGTTCTGTTTTTCAATTCGTCAACCATTGAAGTCCGTTTCCACGGTTTGCCGAAATCAATTGTGTGCCCTTCAATTTCAAATTCGGTTTTGCCGAAAACATTTTCCGCAACCGCTTTAAACATTCTTTCCACAAAATCCATCATCCACAAATAATCCTTGTAAGCAACGTAAAGTTCAAGCATTGTAAATTCGGGATTGTGCGTTCTGTCCATTCCTTCGTTGCGGAAATCCTTTGATATTTCATAGACGGCGTCGAATCCGCCGACAATCAAACGTTTGAGGTAAAGTTCGTCGGCAATTCTCAAATAAAGCGTGGTATCGAGCGCGTTATGGTGTGTAACAAAAGGACGAGCCGCCGCGCCGCCGTAAAGCGGTTGCAAAATCGGCGTTTCCACTTCGACGAAATCGTGGCTATCCAAGAAAGAACGGATATTGGTAATTATTTTGGTTCGTTTGAGAAAAACATCTTTTACTTCCGGATTTACAATCAAATCTACATAACGCTGACGATAGCGAAGTTCTTTGTCGGAAAATTGGTCGTAAATTACTTTGTCGCCGTTTTCGTCAACCGCTTCTTTCGCAATCGGAATCGGACGAACCGATTTTGCAAGCAAAACAATTTTTTTTGCGTGAACCGAAATCTCGCCGGTTTTTGTTTTGAAGACAAATCCTTCAACGCCAACAATATCGCCGATATCAAACAACTTGAACGCGCTGTAAGCTTCCGCTCCGACGTCGTCGCGCCTCAAATAAATTTGAATGCGCCCTTTGTTATCTTGAATATGCGCGAAAGACGCTTTACCCATTTTTCTGATTGCCATCAAGCGTCCGGCAACGCTTACGTCTTTCCCTTCGTATTGTTCGTAATTGTTTTTTATATCTTCGGAATAAGCATTAACTTCGTATTCGTAAGCATACGGCTGAATACCTCTGTTTTGCAATTCTTTTAATTCTTCCAACCGCCTTTTCATTAAAGCGTTTAATTCGTCTTGATAAGACTGTTCCACAAATTCCTCCGTTTTAGATTTTAATTTTCGAACCGTAAAAATAAAATATTTTGCGCTTATTTGTTTTAATAAAAATTTAGCGTCGGCTAAATAAAACAAACGTCTTTGCGAGGAATGAGCGAAGCGAATGACGCGGCAAACTATCGAATATTTAGCGTTAGTTTAC